>JAZBPR010000001.1:0-2558 GCA_036351735.1 Wenzhouxiangella sp.
CCGCCTGAGCCTGGCTTCCAGAAACATCCTGGCCACCCGCGTGCCCTCTAAGTGATGAGCGGCGTTCCGCCAGCCGTGAGTTGCCGCATTTCGGGCAGCGGCAATTCTTCGGACCAAGTCCTTAGCTGATTTGACCCTGTAACCGATTTCAGACAAGATGTCACCAGATATAAATAAATGGTGACGGTTTGTCTGGGCCAATATGATCAAGCACCACGACTCTATCGATTCTCCTGAGGACCCTGTGGCGCTATTTCGTGCGCACAGAGGCCAACTGCGTCTGAGCGAGGCTCTGGCGCTGGGTATGAATCGCTACCAGTTCTACAAGCTGCGCGACGAAGGAGTGATCGAGCCGGTCAGCCGGGGGCTGTACCGACTGGCCGATTTGCCGCCGGTCAGCGATCCGGATCTGATGGCCGTGGCCACACGCTTTCCCAAGGCCGTGGTCTGTCTGGTCTCTGCCTTGGCCTGGCATGATCTGACCACCCAGATTCCCCGGCGTATAGACCTGGCCGTTGAGCGTAATGCCCGCCTTCCACGACAGGGCTACCCGCCGGTACGCGGCTACCGTTTCTCCGGCCAACGTTTTACAAGCGGCATTGAGCAAAACGAGATCGACGGCATTGAAATCAAGGTTTATGACCCGGAAAAGACCCTGGCCGACTGCTTTGCCTTTCGCAATGGCCTGGGCATGGACGTGGTTCTGGAAGCGCTCGAGCTCTACCGGAAGCGTCGGCGGGCCGACTACGACAAGATCCTGAAATACGCCCGCATCTGCCGGGTGGAAAAAGTGATGCGCCCCTACCTCGAGGCAGTGACTTGAAGCGCAACATCCCGGCCTCCGTGCGCCAGCGCCTGCTGAACCTGTCGCGCAAGCAGGGCCGGCCATTCCAGGAAGTGCTGCAGTTCTAAGTCATGGAGCGTTTTCTCTATCGTCTGAGCCGGTCAGAACACGTAGATCGCTTTGTGCTTAAGGGAGCGCTGATGCTGCAGGTGTGGGAATCACCACAGGCTAGACCAACGATGGACATCGATATGCTGGGGCGAACCGACAACGATATGAACGCGCTGCTCGCGCAGCTCCGCGAGGTGATGGACGCCGATGCAGGCGTCGAGGATGGCCTGATCTTCCACGGCGACCAGCTTCAGGCCGAGCCGATCACTGAGGACGCCAACTACGCGGGCGTGCGTGTCCGCGGCTGGGCTGAACTCGATGGGGCCCGGGCAAGACTGCAGGTGGATATCGGCTTTGGAGATGCGGTCGTGCCCGAACCAAAGCGCAGGCCCTACCCGGTTTTGCTGGACATGCCCGCACCTGAATTGCTCTGCTATAGCCGAGAATCAACCATCGCCGAGAAACTGCAGGCCATGATGGCGTTGGGGCCACTCAATAGCCGGATGAAGGACTTCTACGATATCTGGCTGCTTTCTCGCCAGTTCAGCTTCGAAGACAGTGCGCTCTTGCGAGCAATTACTGCAACCTTTGAACGACGCGAGACGCCGATTCCGAAGCCCCCGCTTTTTGCCCCAAGCTTCGCCAGCGATAAACAGCTCCAGTGGCGCGCTTTTCTGCACCGGCTGGGCACAGACGTGCCGGCCGAGCCGGAATTTGCTAATGTGCTTAAGGCTTTGGAGACTTTCATCGGAGCAGCACTGGACGCAAAAGCTGCCGGCCAGCCGGCCATGCATTGGTTACCCGGCGGACCTTGGCAAGAATTGGGTCAGGGTCATTCTAGGCTTTGAATACACCATAACGTCTTGACTCAGATTGAGCGCCGTATCGCCCGCGGGGCAGCCTCCAACAACCGGAACCGCGTTGTCTCTGGCCATGCGATGAAGGCTGGGAGGTTGAGGGCCCGGATTTCCTTCGTGAAAGCCTTTAAGCTGCGGGGGCTACGCCGCAGGATATGGGGTTATGTCAACTCGCGATTGTGACGCATGGCTGCTCGACCCATCCAACCTCGCCGCTCCGGATGCTGATCCCAAAGCACCAGACGCCGCTGCAGCCGCTCCTCCAGAAATGCCCGAGCCGCAGGCAGGCTCATCCCCCGACATGCCATGATTTCCCGGCGCACCCAGACATACAGAGCGGTTCGATTGTCCTCGACTTCGCCACCACTCAGGCAGATCACCCGGTCGCTGCCGGCCTGGAGCCGGCAGGCAAACCAGAGGTGGGCCACAAGCCGACTGACCGTGGTTTCGGGGTCTTCGTCGATCAGGACCAGCATGGTCAGTTCTGCCGTGCTCGCCGCCCGCGGGCCATGGGGATGATCGGGGCGCGCTCAGCCGAGAACTGGTGCATGTCAGCCTCGATGTTCTGCCAGATATAGAGGATTTTCTTGCCCCCGAACGGCTTGATGTAGTGCCGGCCCTCCAGCAGGACGCGGTCTTTCAGGCTGGTCAGAATGGTTCGGGGCTCGTAGCGAATCCGCTCAGCCAGCTGCTCGGTGGTCAGGTACTCGGTCTGCATCTTTCATCTCCTTCTGGTTGGTTACAGGTCTGCCGGAACTCGCTTCCGGCATTTCCAAGTTAAAACGGACCGTTCGATATGCAAGGCC
>JAZBPR010000002.1:0-5207 GCA_036351735.1 Wenzhouxiangella sp.
CGGCGCGATTGAACGCAAAAATCTGCCTGTTCATCGGCTCCCAGGGGTCGGCGGCGGAGCGCTCTGCAGGTGGGCTGGCCGTTGTCGCGCAGCCGGTCAGCAGAAGACCCACGGCCAGGGCGATGAGCGTTTTTTTCAGCCGCAGCATGAATCCTGTTCTCCGTTGTCGTCAAAATCCAGGGTACGCCAGCCCAGTAGTTCACCAATTTGACTGAGCGAGGCGAACACACACAGCGAGCGGGGGGGATTAATGAAGCGAACCGTTTGCCCGGCCGCCTGCGCCCAGCTTTTCCATTCAAGCAAGAGGGCCAGTGCGCTGGAATCGGTCCGGTCGACACCTGCCAGATCGATCACGCCGGGCACGCCTTTACTGCGCCAGATCTGACTGTCGCGGAACACGGCGGGTACTTGTCGGGAGGTCAGGGCACCGGTTAGTGCAACCCGGCCGTCGGAATCAGCTTTCAGTGTCGACATCCAGTTCAATTTCCCCGGCTTCCAGCCGGCTGAGCATGCGGTCAAATCCATCTCGTCGAATTTCTTCACCGATCTGGTTGCGGAACGTGGCGACGTAGGAAATGCCCTCGATGATGACGTCGAAGACCAGCCACTGCCCGTCGCTGAGCCTGAGTACGTAGTCGACCGGGGCCTGCTCGCCGGAGTCAAGGTTCACCCGGGTACGCACCCGCGTTGCCCGCTCGCTGTTATCACCGGCCAGCGGCAGAATCTCGATCTGGTCCCTGCTGCGAAATTCAAGCAGGCCGGTCGCGTAGTTCTTCATCAGCACGTTCGACAAGGCCTGTGCGAAAGCCTCAATCCGGTCAGGTTCCAGACCCCGGCCGTGGCGGCCCAGCACGAGACGGGCCGAATAAACGGTATCCAGACGGGGAAGCAACTCTTGCTTCAGGGCATCCTGAAGAAGCGCCGGGTCTTGCTCGAACGCGCTGCGGTTCTCGTCAACCAGACTGAACAGCGACGAGGTGGTCTCGCGCACCACCGTCGTTGGATCAGCGCTGTCGGCCAGCGCTGGTGTGAGGGCGGTCAGCGCCAGAGTCGCCAAAGCCAGAATGTTCAAGGCAAGTCGCCGCATCAGTTTTCGTCTCCGTCGCTGTTGAACAGGTAGCGGGTGATGAGTTGCTCCAGCACCAGGGCTGAGTTCGTCAGAAGGATGGTATCGCCATCGCCCAGAATCTCGGGTGAGCCACCCGGCTCGAGGCTGACGTACTGGTCGCCGAGGATGCCCGCGGTCACGATCGAGGCCGAAGTGTCCTCGGGCAGTTCGTTGAAGTTCTCCGAGATGCGCAGCGTTACCCTGGCTTCGAAGGTGGTCGGATCCAGCTCGATCCCGTCCACAGTGCCCACGGTGACACCGGCCATGTTGACCTTGGCTCGTGGCTTCAGACTGCCGATGTCGGAGAAGTTGGCGGTAACGGTGTAGCTTTCACCGGCGGCCACGCCGCGGTCGGTGGCCTGAAGGGCCAGAAAGACCAGCGCGGCCACAGCCAGCAACATGAATAGGCCGGCGGTCAATTCAATTTGCGCAGAGGATTTCATGGGATGAGCACGTCCAGGTCACTTAAAGCATCAATGCGGAAAGAACAAAGTCAATGAAGAGCACAACAATAGCGGTTGCGATCACGGTCTGAGTGGTGGCGAGCGCGACCCCTTCACCCGTCGGGCGGGCGGTCCAGCCGTAGTAAACCGCCAGCCAGGCTGCGATCATCCCGAAAATCACGGATTTGAGCATGCCATGGCCGAAATCACGGCCCAGTTCCACCGCACTCTGGATATTGCCCCAGAACACCAGCGGATCGGTGCCCATCAGGAAGACAGCATAGATCACGCCGCCGAGCAGGGCGGTGACGTTGAAGATCAGGACAAGCGCCGGCAAGGCAATGACGCCTGCAATCAGTCGGGGCTGGACGATACGCTCTAGCGGATCAATCGCCATCAAATCCAGTGCGTCGATTTGTTCGGTTGCCCGCATCAGACCGATTTCGGCGGTAATGGATGTGCCGGCCCGTCCGGCAAACAGAATGGCCGTCAGGACCGGACCCAGTTCGCGAAACAGTGACAGAGACAGCAGGGTGCTGGTCGCGTCAGCAGCGCCAAAGCGTGCCAGAGCGTCGTAGGACTGGAGGGTCAGGACCAGACCGACGAAAAAACCACAGGTGACGATGATCACCAGCGATCGCACGCCGGCGAAGTAGATCTGGCGTAGGGTTTCGGACAGCTGCAGACGCGTCAGACGCATCCGCGAAATGGCCTTGCCCAGAAACAGGACTGCCCGTCCGACTTGACGGATGGACTCAACCAGTCCACGGCGCTGCGTCGAGGGAGCATTCATCCGGTGCTGGCCTCGAGCAGTTCTTCGCTGATGTCGGAGGCAGGATAGTGAAACGGTACCGGCCCGTCGGGCTGCCCGCTCATGAACTGTCTGACCAGCGCATGATCGCTTACGGCCAGCTCGGCCGGTGAACCGCTGGCCACCACGCCGCCGTCTGCGATGATGAAGCAATGGTCTGCCAGACGGGCTACTTCATCTACATCGTGGGTAATCACCACGCTGGTGATGCTTTGTACCTGGTTGACTTCCCTGATCAGGCGCAGCGAAACGCCCAGCGAAATCGGGTCAAGCCCGGCAAAGGGCTCGTCATACAGCATGATGTCCGGATCCAGGGCCATCGCCCTGGCCATGGCGACGCGACGGTTCATGCCGCCCGAGAGCTCGGCGGGATAGAGATGTGCGGCACCGCGCAATCCGACTGCCTGAAGCTTGATCAGTACCAGGCGTTGAATCAGAGTCTCTGGAAGATCCGTGTGTTCGCGCAGCGGAAGCGCAACATTGTCAAAGCAGGTCAGATCGGTGAACAGTGCGCCGTTCTGCAACAGCACGCCGAGATTTCGACGGTATCGACCCAGATCCCGGCCCCTGACCGTATCCACGCGCGTACCGTTCACCCAGACCTCGCCAGAGTTCGGCCGGGTCTGCCGGGTAATCAGGCGCATGATGGTTGTTTTTCCCGCGCCGCTGGGCCCCATGATGGCCGTCACCGTGCCCGCGGGGATGTCCAGGCTCAGGCCGTCCAGCACGGTTCTGCCGCCCAGTTGCACGGTCACGTTCTTGAGTTTCACCGCCACTTCAGCGGTTGTTTGGTTGACCATGCAGAACCCCGACGACCTCAACGAATGCCTTTCGACCCCGAACTGAATCCAGAGTTTAGTCCCGACCCCTGTCAGCGGAAAGTGACAATGGTCACGGTCGGGAAGAAAACCCATGGCCCATCCTACGAGGCCTGCTAGAGAATGTAGCGGCTAAGATCCTCGTTGCCTGCCAGATCACTCAGGGAGTCATCGACGACGGAGGCGTCAATCCTGACTTGCTCACCGGATCGGTCCGGGGCAGTGAAGGAGATATCTTCGAGCAGGCGTTCCAGCACCGTATGAAGTCGTCTGGCACCGATGTTTTCGGTGGACTCATTGACCGCATAGGAAATCTCGGCCAGACGGGTGATGGCTTCTTCGGCGAATTCCAGATCCACGCCTTCGGTGGCCATCAGCGCCCGATACTGCTCGGTCAGCGAGGCATCGGGTTCGGTGAGGATACGCTTGAAGTCGTCAACCGACAATGCGCGCAGCTCAACCCTGATCGGCAGCCGGCCCTGCAGTTCCGGGACCAGGTCGGAGGGTTTGGCAACATGGAAGGCGCCGGAGGCGATGAACAGCATGTGGTCGGTCTTGACAGCGCCATAGCGGGTATTGACGGTGCAGCCTTCGACCAGTGGCAGAAGATCGCGCTGCACGCCCTCGCGCGAAACCTCACCGCCGCCGCCGTGCCCCTCGGAACGACGCGCGACCTTGTCGATCTCGTCGAGGAAGACGATGCCGTTTTGCTCGGCCATGGTCACGGCCTGTTGCTTGACCTCCTCGTCGTTAATGAGACGGGCTGCCTCTTCCTCGATCAAGACCGGAATCGCGTCCTTGACCTTCATCTTGCGCTTTTGCTTCTTGGCGCCGGAGAGATTCGAGAACATCTGCTGCAGCTGGCTGGTCATTTCTTCCATGCCCGGCGGCGCCATGATTTCAACGCCAATGTTCATCGAAATATCAATCTCGATCTCGCGCTCGTTGAACTCACCGTTGACCAGCTTGGTGAACATCTTGCGGCGGGTTTCAGAGTTCTGCTCGACCGGTTCTTCCGGCGCGTTGGCAAAGCTGGATGACTGCCGCCGCGGCAACAAGATGTCCAGCACGCGTTCAATGGCGGCGTCTTCAGCCCGCGAACGAACCTTGGCCATCGCATCCTCGCGCGCCATCTTGACTGCTGTTTCCACCAGATCACGCACGATGGACTCGACATCTTTGCCGACGTAGCCGACTTCGGTGAACTTGGTGGCCTCGATCTTGATGAAGGGCGCATTGGCCAGCGCAGCCAGGCGACGCGCAATCTCGGTCTTCCCCACGCCGGTGGGCCCGATCATCAGAATGTTCTTCGGTGTGATTTCTGGACGCAATTTTTCGTCGACCTGCAGCCGGCGCCAGCGATTGCGCAGCGCAATGGCGACGGCGCGCTTGGCGGCTGACTGGCCGATGATGTGCCGGTCGAGTTCCTGAACGATTTCGCGGGGGGTCATCTGGGACATGAGGCTGCTACTTAGTCTCCTTGCGCCGTCTCGAGAGCTTCGAGGGTGACATTGTCGTTGGTGTAAATGCAGATTTCGCCGGCAATGGCCAGCGCCTGACGGCAGATCGATTCGGCGTCCAGTTCGGTGTGGCGGAGCAGCGCGCGCGCGCCGGCCTGCGCGAAGGGACCCCCTGAACCAATGGCAATCAGGCCTTCTTCAGGTTCAATGACATCGCCGTTGCCGGAGATGATCAGCGATGCTTCGGTGTCTGCTACTGCGAGCAGAGCCTCGAGTCGCCGGAGCATACGATCCGTGCGCCAGTCCTTGGCCAGTTCCACGGCCGCCCGGGTCAGATGGCCAGAGTGCATTTCGAGCTTGGATTCAAAGCGCTCAAACAGGGTGAATGCGTCTGCCGTAGCGCCGGCAAAACCGGCTAGCACCTTGTTTTTGTAGAGGCGACGAACCTTTCGCGCGTTGGCCTTCATGACCGTATTGCCAAGCGTCACTTGGCCGTCACCGGCCATCACGACCTGATTGCCGCGTCGGACCGAAACGATCGTCGTGCCGTGAAAATCTTCCATCAAG
>JAZBPR010000003.1:0-6240 GCA_036351735.1 Wenzhouxiangella sp.
CTGCATTTCGTCGGCATTCGTCCGGTGCGGCACAGTTTTGTCGGTCTGGCAGGGGCCAAGGGTGATGCGGGACGGAAACGCTGGCTGACCCGCGCGGAAAAGCTCGGAATAAAGGGAATCTGAAGGAGATTTCAATAAAACTGGCTTACTGCGGGTTCTGGCTGATGATACGCTGCGCCCGCTGGGTTTCTGTGCGTATAGCCTGATGGATTGTTGAGTTCTCGGGGACCAGCGGCAGCATCTGCTCCCACCAGCTCAGGGCGTTTTCATAATGGCCTGCTCTGAATTCATCGGTTGCCAGCAGCCAAAGTGCTTTCAGATTATCGGGTTCCAGTGCAACTGCCCGCTCCAGTAGTTGGGTTGCCTCAGGCGGCATGCCGGGACCTTCATTGCGAAACTTGAGCGTCTCAGCCAGTTCGACGTGCAAGAAAGCGCTGTTGGGCCGCAGATAGAGCGCCCTGCGCAAGGTGTGCTCGGCCGAGCCATAGTGCTGAAGATCCTTGTACGCCAGGCCCATGCGCTGCCACAGTTCCGGCTGCTCGGGATTTTGCTCGAGCGCACGGGCCATCTCAGTGAGCTGAGAACGAAGGAGGGTGATGCGCGGGTCGTCAACCCCGGCTTCGCCATAGGTCCCGACCAGAAGATACCCCGTAAGGGTCACGACCGGCAGCGAAATCGAGATGCTGAGCACCAACCAGCCGGGCAGCTTTCCAGAAGCTGTTTCACCTCCTAACAGCCGGGCTTTGATGTTGGGCCAGAGTGAGAAGACCAGAGCCAGAACAATGGCCATAGCGGTCAGCGCTGCGAATGTGTTCTCGTTCATATCGCTTTTTAGTGTACGCAAACGCTTGCTGCCATCAGCGGAATTATGCGGAAGAAAAAGAGGGGGGGGTCGTTGACTTGGCCTTCACGCGGGCCTATTCTTGGATCAAGGATGCATATTTAAAATATTACTTATTTTTCATATACATCAGGAGTTTGGAGAGAGGAGGAACTGAGGTATGCGAAAGGACAATTGGTTCGTTATTCTGCTTGTAGCCCTTTGCTTGGCTCTGGCGGCGATGGCTGCGGTGTCAAGCAGTCCATCGGGTGACGAGAAGCCTGAGTTTGCGGGGTTTGACAGCCTTGACGAGGCCACCGTGACAGAGAACTGGAAACGATATTTTCCAGCCCAATACGAAGGGTGGACCCGCACGGCTGAAATGCAACAGACCATGTACGGTGGCGGTGGCCGCGCTGAAGCCGAAGGTATGGACATCCACAAGATTGATTACCTCAAAAAATATCCGTTTCTGAAAGTCGCCTACGACGGCTTCGGATTTTCAAAGGGTTTCTACAGGTCACGCGGACATTTTCATGCACTCAATGACGTGATTGACACCGAACGGCTGCCAGATTGGGACAAGCGTCCGGCGACGTGCATTGGTTGCAAGACCACTGACGTGACCAAGCTCGATGCGCTCTACGGTGATGACTGGTATTCGATGCCGTTTTCCAAGGTCATTGGAACCAACACGATCGGATGTCTGGACTGTCATTCTCCGGAAGATGCTTCCATTCGTCATGCACGGACGTGGCTGGATGAAGGAATGGCACACGGCACCTTTGCCAACATTGATCCGGAAGGACGGACCGATCTGGTTTGCGCGCAGTGCCATACCAACTATCACTTCAATGCTGAAACACGCAAAGTCGAGTTGCCCTGGACGACGGGTCTCCACGTTGAAGCCCAGCTTGAGCACTACGACGCTGCGCGCCGTTCGGACGAATGGGTCCATCCGAGGACCGGAGCGCTGGTGGCAAAGATGCAGCATCCGGAGTTTGAACTCTACACCGAAGGCAAGGAAGTCAATATCCATTCGCGCATGGGCCTTCAGTGCACAGACTGTCATATGCCCAAGGCGGTGGATACCGAAGGCGAAGAGTACACCTATCACCACTGGACCAGCCCACTGACCCACGTTGAAAACACCTGCCTGGGCTGTCACTCGAACTGGGGCGCGGCTGGCGTCATTGAGCGCACCGAGGGTATTCAAGGCGAGGTTTACACGAAACAGAATCGAATCGGTGAAGATCTGGCCACGTTTATTGACGCTGTTGCTGCCAAACGTGAAAATGGAAGCGTGGACGAGGTGACCATGACGCGCTTGCAGCAGATCCATCGCGAAGCGCAGTTCTACTGGGACTTCATCTGGGTCGAAAACAGTGAAGGATTCCATAACTGGGCCGAGGCTCACCGTGTTCTGGACAAGGCGGATGCCCTGATCAAAGAAGGCATGGAAGTCCTCGACAGCGTTTAACGTTCTCTCCAACGATTTAGCCGCCCCGCTGGTCGGGGCGGTTGCTTTTTTTCTCTTCTAAGGACTGAAGGACCGATATGAACTGGCGAAAAATCTTCAAGCCCAGCGCCAAGCTTTCCATTTTTACGCTGCTGGTGGGTGGCGCCGTTTTTGGTGCGGTGGCGTTCTACGCTGGCCAGACGACCCTGCATGCGACCAGCACCGATGCATTCTGTATGACCTGTCACAGCAATCACTCTCTGCAGGAAGAGGTCATGGCCTCAGCGCACGGCAATAACGATTTGGGCATCGTGGTTCACTGTCGCGACTGTCACCTGCCGCGCGAGCCGTTTGCCTATCTTCAGAAGAAGATTGCTGTATCACCGGATCTATGGCGATTTTTCACCACACCCGGCTTCAACACGCAGGAGCATCTGGAAGAACATCGCCTGGAGTGGGCGGAACTGACCCACAATTACCTGCGCTCCATCGATTCCTCCACCTGCCGGGCCTGCCATTCACGGGTCGATGACGATCAGCCGCCTGAGAAAATGAGTCGGATGGCGGTGGGTGTGCACACCATGAACAAGAACCGCGATCCTGAAGAGCAGCAGACCTGCATCGACTGCCACAAGGGCGTGGCGCATCCGTATCCCAGCGGGGCCTGACTCTTGCCATTGATTCTGGTCGGGGTGGTGCGTTCACCCCGGCTTGATCCCCCTGAACGGCATACTCTTGGTATTGAACCTTTGGAGTCTTTGCCGTGAATCGTTCTTTCAAACTTGTTCTCATCGCCCTTCCGATGCTGGTAGCTGTCGATGCCGCCGCCGCCGTGTGCAACAACCTGCTTGATTTTTCCCATCGCCGACTGGCGTCCAGTCAGGAGGAAAACCTGTGTGAGGCCTATGCGGGGAAGGTGCTGTTGGTCGTCAATACTGCCAGTCAGTGCGGATTTACAGGCCAGTTCAGCGATCTTGAGGCGCTGTACCAGAAGTACGGGGAAGAGGGCTTGGTCGTGCTCGGCTTTCCAAGTGACGATTTCAACCAGGAGCTTGATCAGGAGGCCGACACGGCGGAAGTCTGCTACATCAATTATGGTGTGACCTTCCCGATGTTCGCCACGACTGGCGTCAAGGGAGAAGGTGCCAATGCGCTGTTTGCCGCCCTGGCAGAAGCCGAGCAGGAACCCCGCTGGAATTTCACCAAATACCTGATTGGCCGCGATGGATCGGTTCTCGAGAGCTTTGGATCACGTGTCAAGCCGCTCGACAGTGAACTGGAACAGGCGGTTGCCGCAGCCTTGAACGCCGACTAAGCACTCGGTGTTGCGGGCGCCGGCTTGTGCTGCGCCTGTGGCAAACTCGTGTGCCCTAGTTGCCAGAGAACGGGTATCAGCCAGTGACCGATAGTTATGAAGCCGCGCGCATCGGCGTGGTATCAATCAGCGACCGGGCCTCCAGCGGTGTCTACGAGGACAAGGGCATTCCCGCCCTGCGGGACTGGCTGAGCAGGGCGCTGAAGAACCCGCTGCACTGGGAGACCCGGCTGATCCCGGATGTCCGGGCAACCATCAGCCAGACTCTGATCGAGTTGGTCGATGACGCGGGCTGCGATCTGGTGCTGACCACGGGGGGCACCGGGCCGGCCCCTCGCGATGTCACGCCTGAAGCCACGTTGGACGTGGCGGATCGGGAAATGCCGGGCTTTGGTGAGCAGATGCGCCAGATCAGCCTGACCTTTGTTCCCACAGCTATCCTGTCCCGTCAGGTCGCCGTGGTGCGTGGCAAGGCGCTGGTCATCAACCTGCCCGGTCAGCCCAAAGCCATCGCCGAGACGCTGGCCGGGCTGCCGGATAACACGCCACCCGTGCACGGCATTTTTGCAGCCGTCCCTTACTGCATCGATCTGATCGGTGGACCCTACCTGGAAACGGATGAGAGTATCTGCAAGGCCTTCAGGCCGAAATCTGCCCGACGGTCCTAGTAGATAGAACCGGGGCGGATCAGCGCTCCCTGTCGACCAACTGATCGGCCAGCCAGTGCAGAACTTCGGTCTTGCCACCGAAGCGGTCTAATGCGGCCCGGGCTTGGTCGTTCAGGGCATCAATTCGCCGATAGGCGGCCTCGATTCCAAACAGCCCCGGCCAGGTAGCTTTGCCGTGTGCCTGATCCGCGCCCGCGGTCTTGCCGATGATTTCGGTCTGGCCCTCAACGTCGAGCAAGTCATCCCGTATTTGAAACGCCAGCCCAATGTGTTCGGCAAAGGTTCGCAAATCTTCCAGACGTTCCACCGACAAGTCCGGAACGAGTGCGGTGGGCATCATGACCGAGGCCCGGATCAGGGCACCGGTCTTGAGCCGGAACATGGTTTCCAGCGTGTCCTGATCCGGCGTCTGGTGCTCAAGCGCCATGTCCTGCGCCTGACCGCCGGCCATCCCCGCCAGCCCACAGGCCGACGAGAGCTCAGCAATCATGACTGCGGCAGCCGCGATGGGTTGGTTCAGGGCCGGCTCGGAAGCAAGGGTCTCGAAAGCCAGCGCCTGGAGAGCGTCGCCGGCAAGAATGGCCGTTGCTTCGTCGAACGCCAGATGGGCGGTTGGCTTTCCCCGGCGAAGCGCGTCGTCATCCATGGCCGGCAGGTCATCATGGATCAGGGAATAGCAGTGAATCATTTCCACCGCGCAGGCGGCAGCGTCGAGTCGTTTGGGATCGAGGTCGAGGGTTTCAGCGCTGGCGTAAACCAGCTGGGGTCGCAAGCGCTTGCCGCCCCCCAGCAGTGAATAGCGCATGCTCTCGGTGAGCTTGTGGGTTGGCGCGGCGTCCGGTCGCAGACGACGATCGAGCTCTTTTTCGAGCCGTTCCAGGTGAGCGCGGAATCGGGCCCGATGGTCGCTCGAGTTCAATCGAAGGGCCACAGAAAATCAAGCCACCCCTCTTCCTCACGCTCTTCGATCAGGTCGGCGTAGTTGTACTCCAGCACCTTGCGGGTATCCTGAGCCAGCTCATTGAGTTCCAGTTCCGCGTAGGATCGCTCGATCAGCTTGAGCGCATCGACATTGGCCGGTGCACCGGGATAGTTTTCGATGATGTACTTTGCCCGGTCGAGCGCTGCGATGTAGGCGCCGCGCCGGAAGTAATACTCGCCGACCTCGATTTCATAATCGGCCATGACGTTGCGCAGGAAAACCATGCGCTGGCGAGCATCGGCCACGTAGCGGCTTTGAGGAAAGCGCTGGATCAGCTCACGAAAATCCGAAAACGCGTTGCGCGCACTTTGCTGGTCGCGGTCGACCACCTGGCCCGGAAACAGGCGGCGCAGGAAGCCCATCGCATCTTCGTAGTGCACGAGGCCTTTGAGATACCAGGCATAGTCCACATTCGGGTGGGTGGGGTATGTGCGGATAAAGCGATCGAGCGTGGTGAGTGCGCGTTCCGACTGACCCACGCGGTACATGGCAAAAGCCATGTCGAGTTGTGATTGCTCGGCATGGCGCCCGAAGGGATATCGTATGGTGAGCTGCCGGTAGTTTTCGATGGCCCGGTCATAGCTGCGGGCATTGAGCGCGCGCTGGGCTTCGGCATAAAGCTCTTCTGCGCCACGATCATCTTCACGGACTTCGCGGTTGCATCCGGTGGCAACCGCAAGCACCAGCGCAAGCATTGCCAGAAGCGGCCAGCGTGAGCATCGAAGAGATTTCATAATCTGCATAATTGGAGCCAAGAGGTTTGGGGCTGGAAGCCAATCAAGTCGCACATGATCGCAGATTTCAAGATAAATGATCGTTAATCCTTTGCCGTGCCGCAGGATCGTCGTCCGTCATGGGTGAGCGGGTGTCCCATCGTCTGGCCGTTTCGGCCGAGCAGGCGGGGCAGCGCCTCGACCAGTTGCTGGCATCGAGCTGGAAGGATTTCTCGCGCAGCCGACTGGCAAGCTGGATTCGAAGCGGCGAGATTCGGGTAAA
>JAZBPR010000004.1:0-2594 GCA_036351735.1 Wenzhouxiangella sp.
CGTCAGCACCCACCAGGTTTAAGGAGTGGTAGTTCAGTTGGTTAGAATACCGGCCTGTCACGCCGGGGGTCGCGGGTTCGAGTCCCGTCCACTCCGCCACTAAACCGCAGGGCGCCCTCGAGGCGCCCTGTTTTTTTAAGCTTCTTGAACATTTTTGCCCACCCAATCAGGACTCTCTGACAGACCATGCTTCAGGCCATTCGCGAACGCGTCACCGGTATCGTTGCCATCTTTATCCTCGGCCTGCTCGCCGTCCCGTTTCTGTTTTTCGGTCTCGAAAGTTACATCAGTAGCGTTCCCCAGGATGCCGTGGCCACGGTGGGCGAGGTCGAAATTTCATCTTCTGATTTTCAGACCAGCTTTGCCCGTTATCGCGCTGAGCTGCGCCAGCAGCAGGGTGATGCCTATGATGAGATCGCGACCAATCAGCCGATGTTTCGCCGTCAGCATCTGGAGCAGATGATTGACGAAGAATTGCTCCGTCTCCATGCCAACACGATGGGATTGACGGTAAGCGCCGGTATGTTGCGGGACATCATTGCCCGCATTCCGGCTTTCCAGATTGACGGCAACTTCGACAGCGAAGCTTATCGGCAAGCGCTGCGTGCATCCGGCAGGACGCCGCGCGGGTTTGAGCAAGAGTTAAGGAACGATATTCTGACCAGCCTCCTGCCCACCGCGGTATCGACATCGACAGTCGTTACCGAAGCAGAAGTCGACCGTTTGCTGAGCCTGCAAAATGAAACGCGTCAGATCAGCATGATCAATGTTCCGATCCAGTCGTTCCGCGATGAGGTGGAAGTGACAGACACGGCGATTTCCGAATACTACGAGGCCAACCAGAACGACTTTCTGACCACTGAGCAGGTCAGCGTTCGTTATGTAGAGTTGGATACCCGGGAACTGACCGCTGATCTGGAACTGACCGAAGACGAGCTGATGCAGCGTTACGAAGCTGCCAGTCAGCGTTATTTGACGCCGGAAGCCAGGCAGGCCTCGCACATTTTGATTGAGACAGGCGCTGAGCGCAGCGAAGAAGAAGCTCAGGCTTTGGCGACCCAACTGTATGAGCGTGCTCTGGCCGGCGAGGTTTTTGCTGAGCTGGCCGCTGAGTTCTCCGAGGATCCCGGCTCTGCCGGGCAGGGTGGAGAGCTGGGATGGATTGAACCTGGCGACATGGTCGAAGCCTTCGAGGACGCATTGTTCGGGCTGACCTTCAGTGGCGAACTCAGTGAGCCCGTTCGCAGTCCCTTCGGTTGGCACGTTGTTCAACTCAACGATATCCGCGAGCCCGAAGGCATGAGCTTCGAGGAAGCGCGTCCGGAAATACTGGCTGATTACCGCGAGCGTGAAGCCGAAGCGCTCTATATCGAACTGTCTGATCGGCTGGTTGATCTGGTCTTTGAAGATGCCAGCAACATCGAGCCGTTAGCCGAAGAACTGGGGCTTGAGATTCAGCAGACCGGGCCGTTCCCGCGCTCGGGTGCCGCGCAAGGCATTGCCTCCAATCCGCGGGTCGCCGAGGCTGCGTTCTCGGATCTGGTGCTTCTCGATGGTTCTGTGTCGGATCCAATCGAGCTGGACCGCAACCAATTGGTGGTCATTCAAGTTGCCGAGCATCTGCAGGCAGAGCCTCAGCCCCTGGACGAGGTGTCAGATCAAATCCGTGAGCGTCTAGTGGCTCAGGGTGCGCGCGAACTTGCCCGACAGCGCGCCGAAGAGCTGAAAGCTGCTGCTGAAGCTGATGGTCTGGCCGAAGTTGCCGCAGCCGATGAGGCTCTGATTCTGGTCGAACATCCGGAAGTTGGGCGCTTTGACTTCCAGCATGGTCCGCAGTTGGTCAGTGAACTGTTCCGACTGCCGGCACCTGAAGGCGGGAGCAGTCTGCATATTCTTCCGAACATGCAGGGATTCGCGGTCGTGAGTCTGCAAGCGGTTCAGCCTGGCAATCCGGTCGAGGCCACCGAGCAGGAGCGCGACCTGATGCGCCAGCAGATCCGTTTCCGGCAGGCCAATGAAGAAGTACTGGGCCTTCTGGCCTTTCTTCGCGAAAACACAGAAATTCGAGTCGTCGAAGATCGGCTGTAACCAGCCGGGCGCAGAAACGGCTAGTGGGCCTCGGTGGCCCACTATGCATCTATTCGAGGCCCGCCATTCCGACGATGTTATAGCCCGCGTCGACATAGGTGATTTCGCCGGTGATCCCGCCGGCAAGATCGGAACAAAGAAAGGCGGCCGCGTTTCCAACGTCTTCAATGCTGACGCTGCGCCGCAACGGTGCTGTGGTTTCAACGTGATCGAGCATGGCGCGAAACTTGGGGATGCCCGCGGCAGCCAGTGTCTTGATCGGTCCGGCCGAAATGCCGTTCACCCGAATCCCGTGAGGCCCCAGGCCGTGGGCCAGGTAGCGCACCGCAGCTTCAAGTGAAGCCTTGGCCAGACCCATGACGTTATAGCTTGGCATGGCTCGCACGGCACCCAGATAGCTCAGCGTCAATAGCGAGCCGTTGCGACCCTCCATGAGCTTGCGGCCGGCTTTGGCAAGTGCGGCGAAACTGTACGCTGAAATATCGTGGGCTATGCGAAATCCTTCC
>JAZBPR010000005.1:0-6466 GCA_036351735.1 Wenzhouxiangella sp.
GTGTCCGAAGACGTGATCGAGCGCGGCATCACCTCGGCTGAACACCTGGGCATCCAGGGCGGCTCGAACGGCGGCCTGTTGACGGGTGCGGTGATGGTGCAGCGGCCCGATCTATACAACGCGGTGATCATCCAGGTGCCGCTGCTGGACATGAAGCGATATCACAAGCTGCTTGCTGGCGCGAGCTGGATGGCGGAATACGGCGATCCGGATGACCCGGAGCAGTGGGCTTACCTCAGGGAATATTCGCCGTATCAGAATCTGTCTGCTGAGGCGGAGTACCCCAAGGCGTTTGTAACGACTTCAACCCGCGATGACCGTGTGCATCCCGGACACGCGCGCAAGTTTGTCGCCCGCATGATGGAGCAGGAACACGACGTGTTGTACTACGAGAACATCGAGGGCGGCCACGGTGGTGCGGCGAACCTTAAACAGCGTGCTTATGTGGGCGCGCTGATTTATGCCTACCTGCACGATCGCTTGAATCCGGGTAGTCGGGACTGATCGGAGGTCGGTCTGCCGGGAGATCGCTGATCACCCGGCAGGCCTTTCATACCGGATGGATCTGGGGACGGGGAGTCTAGAACCAGCGATCGGGACTGAACTCGACCAGACTGCCCAATACCTCATCAGCCATCTCGAAGGCCGGGTCGGCAGGGTCGAAGACTGACGGCACCGCGACCACGTGCATCCCAGCCCGGTGCGCGGCGGTGACGCCGGCCGGGGCATCTTCAAACACCAGGCAGCGCTCGGGGGCAACACCGAGTTTGTTTGCCGTTGTCAGGAACACCGCAGGGTCGGGTTTGCCGCGTTCTTCATGGATGCCTGAGTGAGTGAGGCTGAGGTAAGGTCCCAGCTCCAGCTTGCTGACCACCGCCTCAATCAGTTGCGGCGGGGAGGATGAGGCAATCGCCATCGGGATGCTGCGCGCTTTGATGGCATCCATGGTGGCGTAGACGCCGGGCAAGGGCTCTGAGCGCGTCATGATCAGACGGGTCACTTCTTTGAGCACGCGCTCGACCATTTCTTCGATGCCCGGACCTTCCCAGCCGAATCGCTCGTGCCACAGGCGTACGACTTCATCGATGCGTCTGCCCGCGCTCTCGCGGCAGATATCGCGCGTGATGGGGACACCCAAGGGCTGAAAGCACGCCAGTTCGGCATCCTGCCAGAAGGGTTCTGAGTCAATCAACAGACCGTCCATGTCGAAGATTACGGCCCGAATCGGTTTCATAGTGGCCACACCATCAGGATCATGGGCACGCTTACAACGACAACAATAACCTCCACAGGTAGGCCCAGGCGCCAGTAGTCGCCGAAGCGGAAACCGCCGGGACCCAGGATCAGCGTGTTGTTCTGATGACCAATTGGCGTCAGGAACGCACACGACGCCCCGACCGCCACCGCCATCAGAAAGGCGTCTGGATTGACCCCCAGCGTGTCCGCTGTACTGATGGCAATCGGACACATCACGGCTGCAGTCGCGGCGTTGTTCATGAAATCAGACAGGGTCATGGTCACGACCAGAATCAATGTCAGTGCGAGGACGGTTGAGCCAAAGGTGAGGTGTTCCAGCATTAATCCGGCCAGAAGGTCAGCCGTTCCGCTGGTGGCCATGGCGTTCGCGACCGGAATCAGCGCGCCGAGCAGGACGATCACCGGCCAGTCGATGGCGTCGTAAATCTTACGGGGTGGAATGACGCGGCTGACTGCCAGCGCGACCACGCCAGCGGCAAAGGTGATGGCCGCTGGCAGCAGACCGAAGGCTGCGCCGGTGACGGCCGAGACCATCACCAGGGTGGCAATCAGGGCCTGGCGCGGTCGGGGAATCCGCAGCGCGCGGTCAGCCAAGGGGACGCAGGCATGGTTGCTGGCAAATTCCAGTAGGGCCTCGCGCGGGCCCTGCATGAGCAGCACGTCGCCCGGTCGAAACTGAAGCCGCCGAAGCCGCGCTGTGGTGCGTCGCCCGTGACGGGAAACCGCAAGCAGATTGATGCCCAGCTGCGAGCGCAGCTTGAGGCTGCTGGCCGAGCGCCCGATGGCCGACGAGATGGGCATGACCACGACTTCCATCAGGGTGATGTCTTCATCCTCGGAGGGCTGGTCATCATCTTCGCCCGGGTCGCCGTCGTTATCCTTCTCGGGCTCGCTCTTCCGATCCTTGACCAGCTGCTCCGCCCGTTCGGTGTCTTCAAGCGCGACGCTGGCGCGCTCCCGGTCGGCTTCGAGTTGAATGTCGAGCTGATTCAAAGAAGCAATCAAGGCTTTGGGTGTGGCTTCGATCAGAAGAATGTCCGCGGCTCGCAGTTTGAGGTTGCCGTGAGGGTTACGAATCCGGTCCTTGTGCCGGATCAGGCCGATGATTTGTGCGCCGTCATCCTCGATTTTGCGTTCGGCTTCTGCCAGGCGAAGCCCAATCGATTTTGAGCCGGCTTGCACGCGGGCCTCGGTCAGGTAGTCGCCAATGTTGAAGTCTTCCAGGTCGGCGCGTTCGCGGACTGGGATCAGCCAGCGGCCTGCAAGCAATACAAAGGCAACTCCGGAGACAGCAACGGCCAGCCCGACGGGTGTGAAATCGAACATTGCGAAGGACCCCATACCGGTATCGGCACGAAAGCCTGAAACGATCAGGTTGGGTGGGGTCCCGATCAAGGTCGTCATGCCGCCCAGAATGGAGCCAAACGCCAGTGGCATCAGGACCTGACCCGGGGGCAGCTTGTAGCGCTGCGCCAACTGCACGGCCACAGGCATCAGCAAAGCCAGAGCGCCGACGTTGTTCATGAACGCTGACAAGACAGCAGCCAGAACGACAAGTCCGGCGGTCGCTGCCCAGGGCGGGCCACTGCGCGGCAACAGGCGGTCGGTCGCCAGGTTGACTGCCCCGGTGACCTGCAGCGCGCGGCTTAGAATCAGCACGCAGGCGACCGTGATGACGGCCGGGTGACCAAAGCCTTCAAACGCCTCGGAGCCCGGCACCAGCCCGGCGATCACGCAGGCCAGCAGCGCGCTGGCCGCGACTAGATCGTGCCGCCAGCGCCCCCAAATGAACAAGATGACGGTCACCAGCAGAATGGCGAGGATGGTCAGCTGGTCAGCAGTCATTTCAGACAGGGCCCTTGGCTATCATCAGGACCAGAAGGTTAACAGGTCAGCGCGGCATCACTTCGCGCAAAAAGATTCGGTTGGGGCTGCCCTCGAACAGACCGAAAGAGGCGCGGGCAGATGGGTTGTCGTCGAAGTTTCCGTCCCCGTTGAGATCGTCGCGCAGAAACGGCCAGTCCATATCCAGATCAAGAATCAGATCCACCCAGCCTGGAGAAAGCGGTGCCGTGAAATGGAAATGGCCCGTGCCGCTGACAAGTTCGGTTGCGCTGTTGCCCAAGTCGATAGACGTCGTGCCGCCGCCGGCCGCTACCGCGATGCTCTCGGTGCCCGCGACGCTTGCCCCTGCATCGTTGCGCAGCGTGACCTGGGTGGCGAGGTCAATCGCGGTGCATGAGTCGGAGCTGTGGGTCCACCAGGTGCCGTTCTCCCAGCGCTCCACTTTCCACGGTAATTCGAGTGGGCCAAGTTCAGACCCGATGGCGCTGTCAACAACCATCCGTCCAAAAAACAGGTCGGTGGCATCGACATCTTGCGGCGCAGATTGGAGTGCAACGCCGTCGTCGTCGACCGGGGCAGCGGTCACCGTGTAGTCGAGGAATGGACCTTCCGGGGCGCTTTTTGCCAATGCGAGTTGAGCGCTTGCGCTGCCCAAGCCCATGTTCCAGTTGATGCTCTCGGCCGTCACGACTGGCCCTGGATCGCCGGAAAGGTTCAGCTCGCCCGAATCGAGGAAGGCATAGACACCTTCGTAATTCATGGTCGTGTTGCCGCCGACCGCCTGAGCGGTCAGGCTGAACTCCACATCGAAGCGCTCGCCAATGTAGGTAAAGTCACTCGTGCAGCCGGCGACCGCGGCGCGGTTGATCAAAGTTCCGCCAGAGAGCACAAAGTGGTCCGGGATAAAGCGGCCGACGTTCCCGGAGTCATTGCCAACGACATCGCCGCTGCCCAGATAGCTGCCACTTTCAAGCTGTGGAGTGAGCGAAATGATGCCCACTTCTGACCAATTAAAATCGCCGCAGGCAAAACCGCCGGCGCTGGCCCCGTTGCAGGCAGTACCAAAGGCGTTGAAGCTGCCGTTGAGGCTGCCTGCATCGCCACCCACAGGATCAACCAGGCTGTGGGACAGCGATACGGTCTCCGGGGTAGATTCCCGCCCGAAATTCGGCGTCACGCCATCGTTTGCGTTTCTGGCGGAAACTTCAACGGGAAAGTCCAGACCTGCGGCCCGGAAGACATCACCGCCCGGACCACTGGCTGCCGGATTGTCTGCGATATTCAGGGTGAAGTGGCTGGGTCGCGCGATAAAGGAAGTTTCCCCGAGCATAATCAGGCCCGCTTCGTCTCCGCTTCCTTCGTAGCGAGCAGAAAGCCCCTTCTCGCCAACGTCCGGATAAGCCAAAGTGAAGCTTCCAACGCCTTGACCGTCGAAGGCAATTGGGATCTGGGTGCCGGGAGAAGTCTGGTCAAGCGGATTGCCGTCAAGTCCAACGGGCAGCGTGCCCGAAGCTGGATCGAGGTAGGTGGACCAGAAGCCGATGTCCTTGGTCTCATTATCGAACCCGGGGACGCACCGCGCCGGGTCAGCTGGATCAGCTTTGACGGCGGCGATTGTTCCCGAAACTTCAACGGCTGAAATGTGATCCGGTAGCGTGATTAAAAAACCGGAGTCTAGGAATTCCATCGTGCAGTCGGTTTCAACTGCGCCGGTGAAGCATCGGGTGGGGTTGCTCGCTGCGGGGTCAACGGCTTCGGCGTTGAGCACAACGTCGGCGTCGGCAGTGGTGTATTGGAGACTGACCTGCGAGGAGCCTTCGTTGAACGTGACCGGGTCAGGAATCCATGTGGCTGCTGGCGAGATAAAGTCGACAGTTGTTGGGCCCTGATAGAGATCAGAGCAGTTGTCGTTTGCACAGGCTTCAACGGTGATTTCGGCTGGAGAGCAGGTCAGCGCGGTTTGTGGGTGCGTCAGTCGGATATGGTCTATTTGATTCTCAATATCGCAGGGCGCCGTTGAATCCCTCCACTGCGCAATCTCCGCCTCATCCAAAGCAGTATCGAAGATTCGAACTTCGTCGATATCCCCGTCGAATCGACGGCCAGTGGGTTCCCATCTCCCGATATTCAGAGCATTGTTGTCATTCTGTCTTAGCGTTCCGCTATGAGACGTCTGACCATCAACCACACCATTAATATAGATCTTGATGCTTTCTCCGTCATATACACCTGTGACGTGCTGCCATTCTCCCTGAACCGGGGAGATACTGGACTGGCGAAAACGCCGGCCATTGTTGGTTTGAACAGCAAACTCAAAGCTGGAATTTGCCTGGTTGTGCTGCAACCAGAACATCCCGGTGTCTCGTTGGCTATTGAATGTGGCGATGTTGGCCCAGCCGTCTCCGGCGCCCGGTTCAATTCCCCATCGAATCCAGGCCATCACGGTTAGCTCTTCAGAGAGCCCCAGATTTGCCGATCCAAAACTAATCCCGCTGCTGTCGCCATCGAAATTGCCATAGCGGCATGTTCCCGGGTTGCCAGGGATTGCCGGTGTGGCGACTTCTGTATCGGTCGTGCCCTCTGCCGTTCCATTGATTTCGCTGCCGCTGGTATCGAGCACTTCGCCGGGGGTGCCATCCCAGCTGTCCTGTTCCATCCGAGCCTCAAAGATCAGCCCGCACTGTACCGGCGGTCGAGCATTGCCCTCCCAATCAAGACCTGCCACTTCGTTGTTATAGATTTCAGCGACGCGATCTTCGCTCAGCGCGCCACCGAAGAACTTGAACTCGTCAAGATTCCCCTGAAAGGGCTTCAGTGAGCCATTGTCGTGGAGATCGCCCAAGCGGAGCGGTGCCGTACTGGCTCGGATGGAGCTTGATAAATTGGTTCTAGTGACATCCAGATTGCCGTTGATATACAGCCGAGCTTCACCAGCACCATAGACAAGGGCAAAGTGCGTCCACTGATTCAGCGGGATGCTGCCATTAGAAGAGAATCTTCGGCTGGTGCCCTCGATATCAATACAGAGCTTATCGCGAGAGCAGCCTGAGCCATCAAAGCCCATGAACATGCCGTAGGCATTTTGGCTGCCCGGAGAGTTTCTTTTTGAATATATGCCTAGCGCATTGCTGTTGATGGGGTCGTAAGTCGCCGGATTGATCCAGCCCATGATCGTGAGTTGGTCAGTGTTATCCAGGTCGTTATTCGGGTCAGGGATTTCGATGATCGAGTCAGTGCTGGAGTCATTGAATCGTGCAGCTCGGTTGATCAACCCGTTGCGAATGGAAATAACATCGTCGTTGACCCTCGAACCGTTCAGCCCATTTCCGGAGCTATCGATGATTTCTCCCGGCACACCGGTCCA
>JAZBPR010000006.1:0-6120 GCA_036351735.1 Wenzhouxiangella sp.
CAGAGCGGGGTCCAAGAGGGTCTGAGCGCGGTGGCGGATGGCCATATTCTGGCGCGCCCCGTCAATGCGCATAACCACTCGGCCTTCGCCCAATCCGCGGATGTTCGGCACCAGTGCTTCCGGGCGCGGACCTTGCGCTGACTGGACGCCGGGAATGTCGGAGAGCAGATCACCCAGGTCAACAGCCTGGCGCTGTTCGATCTCTTCGCGGCCCAGAACAGTGACTGGCGCGATCACCTGCTGCTCAGGCTGAACAACTCGACCGATAGTGACCAGAATGGTGTCATCGGGCCGATCGCTCTCGCTCTTTGCCTCGCTGTCGGTATCAGGGTTTGTCTGTGCAAAACCGACAGGCACGAGCAGGAAAAATGCAGTAAAGATCAGAAGGGCGCGCACGAGCGGGAGCTCCGAGACAAACAATGGTATGAAGAATAATACAAAACATCATACCAATTTTGATCCGGATCAAATCGCCCAGAATTTCGGGTCAAGCGAAGGTAACGACTCCTGTTTCTGACTAGTCGTGCGGTGTCATGTGCTCGTGGGAGTGAACATGATCCCCATGCCGGTGCTGATCGGCGGCGAGTTTGACCGGCACAAGGTGCAGGTCGCCATGCCTGACGCCGCGACGAGCGATGAACTGATCCGAGAAAGCCCTGACCTGCTTGAGTGGCCCCTTGAGAATGCTGGTCTCCAGACAGTAATCGTGGTCCAGGTGGACGTGGAGTGTGGCCACGGTCAGATCGTGGTGGGCGTGCTGGGCTTCGGTGAGTTGGTCGCCGAGGCCACCGCGATGATGGTCGTAGACGTAGCTCAGGATGCCTACGCAGCCGCCTTCGGGGTCATCGTCAGCCCGTTCTCGGGCCAGAAAATCCCGAAGCAGATCCCGTATGGCCTCGGAGCGGCTGGTATAGCCCAGGTTCTGTCGATAAGCTTCGAATGACTCGGCCAATTCTTTATCCAGTGAAACCGTAAAACGTTGCGTCATGGCGTTTCCTCCTGGGAGTTTGTTTGTGTTTTTTTCCTGGCTCTCTTTCTGGTTTGATCCCGGTCAAGCGTTTCTTGTGTCGCAGCGCCGAGAATAACCCGAGTTTTCTCTAATGTCGCTGATACACACATGGTCATGCTGAACCGTTTATATCGATTGGCTGCGCTCCTGTTGGCGCTGGGTTTGATGGCCAGCGCTGCGCTGCCTTCAGCTGTTCAAGCCCAGCCGGCCGAGGCCAGGGATGCTGGACTGATCATGTACGTCTTCATGAGTGAGACCTGTCCGCACTGCCAGGCGCAGAAGCCATTCCTGCAGAACCTCGACGCTGAGCATCAAGCCTTGTCTATCGAGTTCATGGAAGTCATGACCACCGACGAACACCATGATCTATTGCGTGCCATGGCCGCGGCGCACGATGTTAGGCCCGGCTCCGTGCCCATGGTTTTTCTGGGTGGTGAGGTCTGGGTTGGAGACAGTGAACAGATTCGATCCGAGATCAGCCAGACGGTCGAACGCTGTCTGAGCAATGCCTGCGCCGATCCGCGTCAGATGGCGCTAGCTGCGGCAGAGAACGCCGACTCCGAGCAGGCCGCTGCGCTGGTTCGACTGCCGTTGATTGGTGAGATTGATCTGGCGGTTCAGCCCTTGCTGGTCAGTACATTGATGATCGCTTTCGTGGATGGATTCAATCCATGCTCGATCTGGATTCTCACCATCCTGCTGGCGCTGGTTCTGCACTCTGGTTCCAGAGGCCGCGTCGTGCTTGTCGGCTTGACCTTTTTGTTCACAACCGCAGCCATTTACGGCGGCTTTATCGCAGGCGTTTTCAGCGTGCTGGCCTACGCGGCCTATCTGCCCTGGGTGTACTGGATCGTGGCACTGTTCGCGCTGGTCTTTGGCGTGGTGAACGTCAAGGACTACTTCTGGTTCAAGCGGGGCTTTTCGTTCACGATTGATGACAAGCACAAGCCCGGCATCTTCAAGGGGTTTCGGGAGCTGATGGTCAACGGCAAGTCGCCGCTGGCGCTGATGGGTGCCACGATCGTCATGGCCGGTGGCATCGCTCTGATTGAACTGCCGTGCACGGCTGGCTTTCCGGTGATCTGGAGCGGGCTGGTCAATGCCAATGAAGTTGGCGGTATTGAGTTTCTTGGCCTGCTTGCGCTTTATTTGTTTGTCTACTTGTCGATCGAACTAGTGATTTTCTTGATTGCGGTGATCAAGCTGCGGATCGATCGGTTCCAGGAAGGTCACGGGCGGGTCCTGAAACTGATTGGCGGCGTCATCATGATTGCCCTGGCCATCGTTCTGCTTTTTGCGCCCGAGTTGATGAGCGGGATCGGATCTTCGATGGGGGTCTTCCTAGGTGCTTTTGCGGTGACCGGACTGATTGTCTTGCTACATCGCTATGTTCTGCCCAAAGTGGGTGTGCGCATTGGTGATGATTGGTAGGTCCTGATGAAAATACTTCTGCTTTCGTCCAGCGTCTATGGTCATGTCACCAGAATCTGCGAGGTGATGCAGCCGATTCTGGAGCAGCCCGATAATGAAGTGATTCGGGCCGCTTTTTCTGACGATCCGCCCGATCCAGCCGGGTTTGATGCGGTGATGATCGGTGCCAGTATTCGGAACGGCAAACACAATCCGGCGGTGATTTCCTATATCGAACGCCATCAGGCGGCGCTATCAGAGCGCCCCAGCGCTTTTTTCTCGGTCAATCTGGTCGCGCGCAAGCCGCACAAGAACACGCCCGAGACCAATCCGTATGTGCGCAAGTTTCTCGAGAACTCGCCATGGCAGCCGGATCAGGTCGGGGTTTTCGGAGGCCAATTGAACTATCGGCGCTACAAGACCACGGACCGCTGGGTGATCCGCTTCATCATGTGGATGAACAAAGGCCCTACGGATCTGGATACGAACGCCGACTTCACGGATTGGGATGCGGTTAGGGACTTTGCCGAGAGCTTTGCCAGATTCGCCATAGACCGGCAGCAGTGAAGAAGTCTAGACTGCATTTCTGGAGCCATATGCAGCACGGGCTGCTGATTCTGATTCTGGCCTGGTTGATTTTCTCCAGTCCTTGGGTGCACCTCTATAACCGCTTACCCGACAGTCCTGGGTTGGTTGTCCTGGCACATCTGGTGCTTGGGCTGGTGGCTCTGGTTCTCGGACTCGGTTTTGTTCTGACCACGGCCTTGCAAGGACGGTTGAGTCAGTATTTCCCCTGGTTGCTGGCGCGCTTCAAGCCGTTGGGCCGGGACTTGGCGGGGCTGATACGGGGCAAGCTCCCGTCCAACGAAGGCGCCGGCTTGTTCAGCATTATCAAGGGACTGCTGCTACTGGCCTTGCTGGCAACGGGCCTGAGCGGAGTTTCTTGGCTGGTCAACGTCGGTGGTCAGGACGCCGTGACCTGGCGCGAGTGGCACATCGTGTGTGCACGCGTGCTGATCGGCATGCTGGTCGCCCATATTCTGGCGACGCTGGTTCACCTGTTCGACTTCATCCGCCAGTAGGATTTTGTGCGCTTAGAGAAGGGAGAGGCCATCCGTCGGCGATAACCACGCCATCGGTTCGACGCGTGGCGAGGCCCTCTGGCGCGGTTATCGCCGACGGATGGACAAACTACGTAAGAAGCTGTTCAGGCTGCTGCGCGAACTGAGCGAGGCCTCCAAAGGCAAATCGGTCCATCCGTGATTCAGGCAACCGAAGCCGTCTGTTCGGTCTTTTGACGATGGCTGCTCAGCTGCTTCTCCAGCCACTCGATCCACGCTGAAATGTCAGTTTCCCGGCCGGCTGCAGCGGTGAGCACCGGCGTTTCCACGCCCAGCCCGCGCAGTGACTGCTCGGCCCGGTCGACATCAAAGCCGTCCATGTAAGGCAGCAGGTCCACCTTGCTGATCACGACCAGGTCGGCCGAACGGAACATCACCGGATACTTGGCCGGCTTGTCGTCGCCCTCGGTGGTCGACAGCAAAACCACGTTGATATGCTGGCCAAGGTCAAACGCGGCCGGGCAGACCAGGTTGCCGACGTTTTCGATAAACAGAATGTCTGTGCCCTGGCCGTCGACTTCCAGCGGAAAATCGTGCAGCGCTTTGTGGACCAGGTGAGCGTCCAGGTGGCAGGCGCTGCCGGTTGCGATCTGATGCGCGCGAATGCCCTGATCGCGCAGACGCTTGGCATCGTTTTCGGTTTCCAGGTCACCCTCGATCACAGCCATGGACACTTTGTCTTTCAACGCCTGGGCCGTGCGCTCCAGCAACTGGGTCTTGCCCGAGCCCGGCGAGGACATCAGATTGATGACCAGCGTCCCGGTCCGGTTGAAATGCTCGCGGTTGTGACCGGCAGCGTGATCGTTCGCGTCCATCAGGCCGGTCAGTACCTCCACCGTGTGTTCATCGGCAGGAGTTGGGTGGTGGTGGTCAGGGATGGAGCAGCCGCAGGTTTCACACATGGTCAATCACTCGCTTTTTCAAGAATCGGTTAACGGGGTTGGAGGGGTCGAGACTCCGCGAAGTTCCACTTTGGCCAGCAATAGTTCATCACCACTGATCAGGTCGACCCGGTAGCCACCGCACGCCTTGCAAAGCAGTCGGTTGGTAGCTGCGTCATTCTCGCCTCCGCACTCGCGGCAGCGAATCCTGACCGGCTGGGGTTCAATCACCAGCGTTGCCTCAGCCGTCATCGGGCCGTTGCGCGCGATCGTGAATGCCTGGGCCAGAAGATCTGCTTCAACACCGGATAGGGGACCCAGACGCACGGTGATCTGTCCAACGCCAGACGCCTGGTTGGCCGCAGCGGTGGCGCGAACCTGTGTCAGCAGAGATTCGCAGACAGACAATTCGTGCATGCGGTAGCCCAACTTCGGTGTAACAGATTCTCATTATATAGATTG
This sequence comes from Wenzhouxiangella sp., assembly GCA_036351735.1. Classification (GTDB taxonomy): domain Bacteria; phylum Pseudomonadota; class Gammaproteobacteria; order Xanthomonadales; family Wenzhouxiangellaceae; genus Wenzhouxiangella. Next base: position 4,884 of record JAZBPR010000006.1, read on the forward strand.
CGCCGGTTTTTCAAAGACTCGGAGGCCGCACTTGCACATTTTTCTAATGTTTCTGGTGAAGGTTTGATCCAAGTCAATCGCCTGTCCGGCTTCAGTGGGTAACTTGTCTACCGTAAACCGAGGAGGTAGTAGATGCTCATGACCACGACCCAACCGGCCGTGGCCGACAGTGGCGACCCCGCCGTTCTGGCCAATTCGTCGACCAAGACCCTGATTATCGGGATTGGAAACAGTTTGATGACCGACGATGGCGCGGGCGTGCATGTCATTGAGGCGCTCGAGAAACTGGATCTGCCGGCCAACGTCGAGCTGATGGACGGCGGGACGCTGGGTTTTACCCTGCTTGAGAGCGTGGAAGGTGCAGATCGTCTGATCGTGGTCGATGCCGCCAATCTGGACGCCGAGCCAGGCACTGTTCAGGTCTTCGAGAACGAGCAGATGGATGTTTATCTGTCCAGCTGCAAGCGCTCCAGTGTCCACGAAGTCAACCTGATGGATGTGATGAGCGCAGCCAAGTTCCGCGGCACCATGCCGCCGGATTATGCGCTGGTCGGCATCAAGCCGGCTGAAGTGGATTGGGGCTCAGAGCCCACCGAGGCTGTTGCCCGCGGCGTCGCCCAGGCCGTCTCCATCATTACCGACATGGTCGGCGGGGGTTCCGGGGCATGAGCGACGCCATTCCGCTGAAAGTTAAGACCAGCCCCAAGGGCGTCACCATCGGTGGCGGCGTCAAGGCGATTGGCTTTGAAATTCTTTCCCATCTTGAACGCTTCCTCGAAAACGGCGAGACGGCAGCCATCGACATGCGCGGCCTGCCCATGGCGCCGAACGAATACAAGGAATTGCTCGAGATGCTGGGCCAGGGTGAACTGGACCTGACGCTTGAGATGGGTGGAAAAACGCGGATCCGTGAAACCGCGTATTCCGGAGTCTGGTGGATTCAGCACCAGGGCCCGGACGATCGAATCCAGAGTGAGTACCTCGAAATAAACCGCATTCCCGATTTTCTCTGTGCACAGACCGACCAGATCGAGGACGCGGTCAAAGCGCTAAGCGACCGACTGAAAGGAGCTTTATAGATGAGCAACCGCAAGCAACGGAAAGACCGACCGACTATCGGTCAAATCATGGATGAGGCCGGCGTCGGTCGTCGTCAGTTTATGAAATATTGTGCTGGCATGACCGCCCTGATGGCCATGCCGCCGATGGCCACGACGGCCTTTGCCAAGCAGCTCCG
>JAZBPR010000007.1:0-6214 GCA_036351735.1 Wenzhouxiangella sp.
AACCGCCGATTGCTGACGGATAGGTTAGAGCAATCGATTTCTCTGGCGCGACGAGAGTCTACAACGCTGGCCGTGTGTTATCTCGACATCGACCACTTCAAACCGGTCAACGACAAATGGGGCCATGAGGTGGGTGATCAACTCCTGAGCGCCTACACGCATCGACTTAAAGGTGAACTCAGGGACAGCGACACCCTGGCCCGAATTGGCGGCGACGAGTTTGTGCTGGTGTTGACCAACGTCGAGTCTCTGCAAGCCGTGGACAAGCTGATGCAGCGGCTGCTGGACGTCAGCGCCAAACCCTTCCGCATCGAGCACCGTCGAATTGAGCTGTCTGCCAGCATCGGTGTGACCTTGTTCCCGAATGACGACGTGGACGCAGACGGCCTGATCCGGGACGCCGACCATGCGATGTATATCGCCAAGAGTCGGGGCAAGAACACCTACGAATTCTTCGACTCAGACGAAAGCCGCCAACTGCAGGAGCAGCGCCTGCTCGTTCAGGAGCTGGAGCAGGGGATTGAAAGCAAGGATCTGGTGCTGCACTTCCAGCCGCGGATTGAACTCGAAACCGGTGATATTTCCGGTTTTGAGGTTCTGGTGCGCTGGCAGCATCCGGAACGGGGCCTGTTGTTCCCCGATCAGTTCTTGCCGGCCATCAAGGACACCCATCTGGAATGGTTTGTCGATCAGTATGTGCTGCAGGCGGCGATCGCGACCCACAAGGCGTGGAGCAAAGCCGGCTTCCCGGTTTCGCTGAGCGTCAACCTGACCTCATCCACCTTGCAGATGCATGACTTCCCGGCGCGGCTGAAAGCCCTGTTCGGCAAAGATCTGAAGCAAATTGCCCCTTACTTTGAGCTTGAAGTGCTGGAGCAGTCTTCGATTGAGGATACCGGGCGGGTCGGTAAGGTGATGCTTGAATGCGTGAAACTCGGGGTTCAGTTTTCGCTGGATGACTTCGGCACCGGTTTTTCGTCGCTGTCGTATTTCCATGATCTGCCGATTGAAGTCGTCAAGATCGATCAGAGTTTTGTGCGCAATATGCTGGGCAGCCAGAAAGACTACGGCATCGTCGAAGGCGTGCTGCGGCTGGCCAGCGCAATTGACCGACCGGTTGTGGCGGAAGGCGTTGAGACCATTGAGCTGGGGTTGTTGCTCGGTCTTCGCGGCTGCAAGTACGCGCAAGGGTACGGCATCGCCCGGCCAATGCCCGGAGACCAGGTGCTGCCCTGGATCGAGCAGTGGTGCGATGGCAAGAATCAGTGGAGCGCGCTACGCTACGAGTTCGACGGCCCGACGGGCTACTCTGACCTGAATACTGCGCTCTTTAGCTATCACAAGTGGTCCGAGCGCCTGTTCGGGCAAGGCGAGACGGAAGGTTTTGTTGCTGCAGCGCGCGAGAATATGCGTCCGGCAGCGTTTGAAGACTGGATGCAAGGCCTTGGCTTTGTGCACTATCACAAGCTTCCCCACTGGCACATGCTTGAGGATCTTCACCGTTTGAACCGAGAGACCTTGCGCGAGATTTGTGCTGAGGTCGATGCCGCTAAGGAAGAGTCCCTGAAGGCCGATTTGCGCCAGCGCAGCCTTGATATCGAAAAAATGCTGGTCCAGCTTGGGGATGAGGCGCAGGAAAAAGGGATCAGTATTTGGAACTGATCAAGAACATTTTGATCGTGTCCGGAATGCTGATGCTTCTGGGGGCAGTCCGGCCGGTCGGCTTGTTGCTGAGTGACTTGCCGTCCGGACAAACCAAACTGCTCTGGCGCGTTTTACTCGCTCTGATCTACCTTTTCGTAGGCGGCTACCTCGGCTATCTCATCTTGTTTTGGGGACAGGCAGGCGCCACAGTTGATCTGATCGTTCCTGCGGTGTTTTTCCTGGGTGCCTTGTTTGTGCTGCTCGTCTGTTCGTTGTCCTGCCGGACCAGCCAGGCGCTGAAGCGCATGTATATCCTGGAGTATGAGTCCACTGTGGATTCGCTGACCGGCATCTATAACCGACGCCAGTTCGACCGGCGGCTGAGGGAAGAGTTTTCGGTGGCCAGGCGCCACGGGCAGCCCATGTCGCTGATCATGATCGACGCCGATCACTTCAAGGCGGTCAACGATCAGTTGGGCCATCAGGGAGGTGATCTCGTCTTGCGGCGTCTGGCCGAAATTCTGTCAGCCAACGTCCGGGAGGGGGATGTCGTGTGCCGCTACGGCGGCGAGGAGTTTGCCGTGATCCTGCCGCAGACGGACGCTTCCTGCGCGCTGACGCTGGCTGAGCGTTTGCGGCATCAGGTAGGCCGCACTGAATTGATTCCTGAAAACATGAGTCCCTCGAAATCAGCCATCCACCTTACGATCAGCCTGGGCGTTGCAACCCTTGCCAAGACCATGCCGACAGCAGAGGCCTTGGTGAATGATGCCGATCAGGCGCTTTACGAGGCCAAAAGCAACGGGAGAGATCGGGTGGTCTTGTCCCCGGCGGCCGATCAGGCACGCGATCAGCTGTCTATTGTCAGACCCCCCGCTGGGTGAAGTGCCTTTGGGCGCTGATACAGTGGCAACCGACCTGAACGATCAATTGACGCGCAAGCACTTGCGGCGGGCGCTGGATGCGCTGGCCGCCGATGACGCGGATATTGCCGCGGCGCTGGCCCTGGTTGGATACCCAGAAGAGCGCCGGCGAGGCAAGCCCAGTTTCGAGAGTTTTCTGCGGATCATTGCCGGACAGCAGCTGTCGGTCAAAGCTGCGGCCACGATTTTTGGGCGCATCGAGTCCGCCCTGACGGGCGATTTTCGGCCTGAAATGTTTCAAGCGCTGAGTGATGAAGACCTGCGCGCGGCCGGTTTCTCGCGGCAGAAGATTGGATACGCCAGAGGCTTGTGCGAAGCTGTTTCCGGAGGTGCGATTGAACTTGAGGGACTCTCGAGGCTCAGCGACGAAGACGTTATCCGCCAGATTACCGCGCTCAAGGGATTCGGCCGCTGGAGTGCGGAAATGGTCTTGCTGTTCTCACTGGGCCGGCCTGATGTGTGGCCGGCTGATGACCTGGCGATCCAGGCCGGGGTGCAGCGCCTGAAGAACTTGCCCGAGCGGCCGGACCGGCGTCAGACCGATGCCCTGGCCGAGACCTGGCGACCGCACCGGGGTGCGGCCGCCATCTTTATCTGGCACTACTACTCCAACGCGCCGTTGCCTTAAAGCCGCGGCGTGCGGAGGGGCTCGCTCACTGGCTCCGGGCGGCTTCCTGGTCAGCCAGTCCGGTCACCAGCAGCGCGAAGCTGTAGTCCTGGGCGCGTTCGCGCAGGGAGTCGAAACGCCCCGAAGCGCCACCGTGGCCAGCACCCATGTTGGTGCGCAGCAGGGTCAGGCCGTTGTCGGTTCGCATGTTGCGCACTTTGGCTACCCACTTGGCCGGCTCCCAGTACGTCACGCGGGGGTCTGTCAAGCCGGCGGTGGCCAGCAGGTGCGGATAATCGGTCGCGCGAACCTGATCGTAGGGGCTGTAGGAGAGGATGTAGTCGTAGGCATCTTCATCGGTGATCGGGTTGCCCCACTCGTTCCATTCGGGAGGCGTGAGTGGCAGGCTGGCGTCGGAGATGGTGTTGACCACATCGACAAACGGGACCGCGCCGATCACGCCGGCAAACAGTTCCGGTGCCTGGTTCATGGCTGCACCGACCAGGAGCCCGCCGGCTGAACCGCCGAAGGCCACGATTTGACCGGCGCTGGTGTAGTCTGCCTCGATCAGGGCTTTGCCGGCATCGACAAAGTCGTTGAATGTGTTGATCTTCTTGTCCAGTTTGCCGTCCAGATACCAGCCATATCCATTGTCGGTACCCCCACGTACGTGCGCGATGGCGTACACCATTCCGCGGTCAACCAGCGACAGGTTGCTGATGGAGAAGGTGGCCGGCATGGAGATTCCGTAAGAGCCGTAGCCGTAGAGCAATAAAGGTGCCGAACCATCGATAGGCGTGTCGTTGTGATAGAGCACGGTGACCGGCACCTTGGCTCCGTCGCGCGCTTCGATCTGAAGCCTGCGAACGGTGTACTGGCTGGCATCATGGCCGGAGGGGATTTCCTGTTCCTTGCGCAGCGTGCGCTCGCGGGTGGCCATGTTGAAGTCCCAGGTCTGGCTGGGCGTTGACGGGCTTTGGTAGGTGAAGCGGATGTTGTTGGTATCGAACTCATAGCCCCCGCTCATGCCCAGCGAATAGGCTTCTTCGTCGAATTCGATGGCGTACTCTTCGCCGCTATCGATGTTGCGTACGATAATGCGGGGCAGGGCGCTCTCGCGTTCTGAGCGGACCAGCCAGTGCTCGAAGCCCATGACGCCGGTGACGTAAATGCCCGGACGATGGTCGATGAAGGGGGTCCAATTCTCCTGCCTGGGATCAGAGACCGGGGCGCGCATGATCTTGAAGTCCACCGCGTCGTCCTGATTGGTCCGGATGAACATCCCGTCTCCGGTTTCAGTGAGCGAGTACTCGATGCCTTCGCGGCGCTCGGCCACCAGCAGCGGTTCGGCGGCCGGATCGTCGGCATCGTAAAGATGAATTTCGCTGGTGGTATGCCCGCTGGTCATGAGCATGATCCAGGTGTCGCCGTCGCTGCGGTCAACGTTGATGAAGAAGGCATCGTCGGCTTCTTCATAGACCAGTTCAGCTTCTGATGAATCGATGGCTTGCCGGTACACGCGCTTCGGCCGGGCATTGTCATCGCGCCAGACCCAGTAAATGGTCTTCGAGTCGTTCGCCCAGACCATCGATCCGTAGCTCTCTTCGGTGAGCGTGGCGATGTCTTCGCCGGTGCTCAGGTCACGGATGAAGATGGTGTAGTACTCCGAGCCCTTGGTGTCGACGGCCCAGGCGGCATAGCGCTGATCCGGGCTGTGTTCGAAGCCACCGAGGCGGAAGTAGTCGTGCGGCTCGGCCTCTGCATCTCCGTCGAACAGGATGATCTCGTCGCCGGAAATTTCACCGTTGGCATTCGCCGGACGCCGCGCGACGATCGGGTACTGCCCGCCTTCACGGTAGCGGAAGTAGTAAAACCACTGGCCGTCACGGCTGGGCACGGAACTGTCGTCTTCCTTGATGCGCCCGCGCATTTCCTGAAAGATCCGTTCTTCGATCTCGGCCAGCGGAGCCATGACCTCGCCGTAGTGCTCATTCTCGGCTTCCAGCATGGCCCGGATATCGGCCTGCAGGACTGAAGGATCGCGCATCACTTCCTGCCAGTTGTCGTCGCGCAGCCAGGCGTAGTCGTCCGTGCGGGTCCGGCCGAGCTGCTCGATCTGAACAGGTCTCGCTTCAACGTTGGGCGGGGTGAGTGAGAGTGCTTTATCCATCAGGCTTGGGTCAGAAGATTCGGCATTGGTCATGGTGAGGTCCGGGCTTTGTTCGGATCTGGGGCTATTGCCTCCGCATGCAGTCATCATCAACGCAGCGGCAGCAATGCTGACAAGGCGCAATCCGCGCGACAGCTCGTTCATGGATTCTTCTCCAGCTGGGGCCAAAGGGCTTGGCAGAGGCGGCAATATAACCCAGACGCGTGGAGTGCTTTGCGCTCCATGCATAATGAGCCGACCTTACTCGGGTTGGATATGGTGCAGATTTTTTTCTGGATGGGGTTTGGATTGTTGTTGCCGCAGGCCTTGTGGGTCCGGCGCCGCGCCACGCGTTTTGAGGATGCCGCCGGGGAGCCTGCCGGTCAGGTCGCCGGACCTGATCCGGTGCGCCTGATAGCCATCGGCGACTCCATCATCGCCGGGGTCGGGTGCCGAACGCTTGAGCAGGCCTGCGTTGGTCAGACGGCCCTGCAACTGTCAAAGCAACTGGGCCGCGGTGTAACCTGGGTCAGTCTGGGTCGCACCGGTGCCACGACCGGCGGCATTCTGCGTCATCTGATTCCCCAGCTTCCTGAGCAAAAGGCCGATTTCATCCTGATCTCGGCTGGCGTGAACGACATGACGGCGCTCAAGAAGATTCCGGAGTGGATCCAAAGGTTGTCGACCCTGATCCAAGCAATGAAAATGCACTCCCCGGATGCCATCGTCGTGATGCTTGGGATCCCGCCACTGGGCCGCTTCCCCCGGCTCCCCCAGCCGCTTCGCGCCCTGTTCGGGCTTCGCGCCCGCGGGTTCGACAAGGCCGCGGCAACGCTATTGGCACCGTTACCGAACGTGGTCTACGTGCCGTTTGATCACGACCTTCAGCCC
>JAZBPR010000008.1:0-4261 GCA_036351735.1 Wenzhouxiangella sp.
ACGCAACCTGCATCGATGGCGCTTTGCGGCATCGAGTCGAACTGTGCTGTTTCCGGTGACTGAACGAGTGTCAGCCCACCGACGGCCTTGACGGCCTGCAAGCCGAGAGTGCCGTCAGAACCCATGCCTGACAGGACCACGGCAATCGCGTCTTCTCCACGTGCGCTCGCCAGCGAGGAGAACAGCACGTTGATCGGTAACCTCAAGCCTCGTGGCTCGCTTGGCGGAGTAAGTTGCAGGCAACCCTCTTCGACCCGAATTTCCGTATTCTGCGGAATGACGTAAACGCTGTCGCGCTCTATGACTTCGCCCTGCCGCGCCTCGTGGACCTTCATCCGGGTGGTGCGCTGAATAAGCTCCGAGAGCATCGCTTTTCCAGTCGGTGCCAGATGCTGAACAACGATATAGGCCAGGCCGCTGTTTTCCGGCACGTGGCTAAGGAAGGCCTTGAGAGCAAGCAATCCTCCTGCAGAGGCTCCCAGTCCGACGATCTGCACGGGCCGCTGATCAACCATGGCAAGGGCAATCGACGAAGACGGCTAAATCAGTTCGGCCGAATCATCCGGAAACAGCATCACCAGAAAAGCCTGGTCAAAACTCGCGGGGCTGACCATCAGGCGCAGGCGCTGTGTGTCCAAGGTTTCCACGCGGACCGTCCGATCGCACAGACCAGCCTTCGGGGCTTCGAGAAGGGCAGTCAACGTCGATTTGCCGCTCGGGCTCAGCAGGTCGGCGAGGACACGGCCAGCCAGTTCTTCGCTGTCCAGATCGAATATTTCGAGCGTGGCTCGATTCGAATGTAGTATCCGGCCACCGCGGTCCAGCACCAGGTAGCTTGCTGGAGCCTGTTCGAAGAGCGCCTGGTAATAACTTATCTGCGACTGGAGCTCGTGATCGTTCTCCAGTAGCTGGGCATGCTGAAGATCTAGCTCGACCTGATGAGTCTTCAGTTCATGCAACAGCTTCTGGGCATCGGAGGCACTGTCGGGATTGCTCGATAATCGATACAACAGTTCGAGCGTATCGGGACTGATTGTCCATCCAGATGAAGCCGGGGTCGAGCGTTGTTTTATTAGGCCCTCAGCGTCGGCGCGCAGTTGATCTGGCTTCTTGGGGAGGGGCGTGGCCATTGATTAGGGATTTCCTGAGTGGCGCGCTATTCGGGATACAGCTATCTTACCTTGAAGTTCTTTATTCGGTCTGTCATCCGTGTCCGCAGCCTGAGCACATCCAAAACAGCACCTCTCCATCAGTACCATTTCTTTCTACTCAGGCTGATCGGGTTGATTCGGCCGTTTCGCCCCGCCGACGTTATTTCGGCGTCGGTTAGGTCGCCCAGTCGACAGCATATCAGGGTGGAAAAAGCAGTGGCCTGGCCCCTCGTTATGTTTTCTCAGTATTTTCGCCTGGTACATGGCGATATCCGCCGCGCGCAGAAGGCCGTCACTAGTGCTGGCATCGCCCGGATAAAGGCTGATGCCGACACTTAGCCTAACGTTGCTTTCCAGTCCTTTCCGCATGCGCTGCCCAACAGTCTCTTGAAGCTTGCAGGCGACCCCAGATGCGTCCTCGGTCTGACCAATCTCTTTGAGCAAAACAACGAATTCATCGCCACCATAGCGGAAAACACTATCGGTGTCTCGTACCGACGCTGTCAGTGCCTCAGCGACATGACGAAGCATTCGATCGCCCGCGTTGTGCCCGAGAGCATCGTTGATGATTTTGAAATTGTCGAGATCGGTGAACAGGACGGCTAGTCCATAAGCATTCTTATCGGCCAAATAGATAGCCTGGTCAATTTGCTCGAAAAGCGCAATGCGATTGCCAACGCCTGTCAGTGCGTCATGTCTGGCCAGATAAGACATTTTTGAGGAGGTGGCACGAGAATACCTGCGGTCACGAAAGACGACCACAGCACCAGAGGGCCGACCATCGGCATCTTTGATGGGTGCTGCTGAGTCTTCGATTTCCAGCTCGCTGCCGTCAGGACGCAAGAGGCTGCAGTTGGCTGCCAGCTGAACAATACCATCGGCGTCGACGGCAAGCTGTGCCGGATTCTCTGCTGCGGTTCGATCGTTTGTATCGACGACTCTGAAGACGTCCATGAATGCTTGTCCGAGGGCTTTCTCGCGAGTCCACCCAGTCAGCTGCTCGGCGACTTTGTTCATATAACTGACCCTCCCCTGAACGTCGATGCTGATCACTGCATCACCGATACATTCCAAGGTGAATCGTGCGTGTTCACGGTCTCGGGCGAGCTCTGCCTTTTCCGCGCTTGCCTCGAGTGACTTGGCTTTATTGACGCTGATATCCTCAACCACATGAATAAAGACTTCTTTAGTCAGGTCCATCGACCAGGGGGCGATGATTTGTCGGGTCCAGATCAGCGCTCCGGTTTGGCTGGCCAATCGCGCCTCAAATGCTTGATGCTGTGAGTCGATCCATTGCCTGGCTGAGCGACCAGGCAGTATGGGCCAATCTCGCGAGTCCAGAAGTTTCTGCCAGAGGATGCCATGGAGCTGGCTTGCACTGCGACCGCAGAGCGCTTCACAGGCCGGGTTGCAAAAGATGATCTCGCCGTGACGGTTGCTAATTATGACAGCCAGTGGTATCGCATCTAACAGGTTGCAGACGACAGCTGATAGCTGCTTTGATGGATGGTTGGGCGTGCCATGTCGAACTCGCTTACTTGCCAGGCTGCCGCCCTCTGTTTCCCATCTCTCCGTCGGCTCGAGGCATTCTGACCTGTCCTTTCTTGCGGAGGCGAAGCCGGCTTCCTCTTCTGGCATTGACGGTTCTCCCGCAGCGGTCTGATTGTCGCGATAGCAGGCCGCTGCCCTTCAGTTGTTCGGTTTGTCGCGCACGCTGCTGTGTGTCAGCAGCAGAATACTGAGGGCCTCAGGATCTACATCGCTGGATATCGATTCAACCCTAGTTAGCTGCATATATGGTTGTCTGTTCGGTATCCAACATAAAATGCTGGAAGGGATGCCCGGGCAAATTACGTCATCCGATTTCTTTTCCTATTCAGTGCCCAATATAGAGTTGTGGTGCTGGCGCAATAGGCAAAGTTCATGCTGACTCCGCACGCATCCTCTTAGATTGACTCAGAGGTTAATGGACGCTTGATTCTGAGGATTTTTGATCCTCATCGAATTGCAGCGTTTACGCAAGACTATGTTATCGGTCTGAGTTGCTTGAAGTTAGCGCCGAAAACAAGGGGCTTTATGAGTTCAGTATGGGGCAGCGAACAGACACGGGAGAGGTCGAGGAATAGGCTAATTCCACTGGCAGGTATTTCCGGCCAGCGGGGTTAAGAACTCGTTTTTAGCCACGACACAACTTGGAGAAGATCATGACTAGTCAGCCTAACAAGGAACAACATAACAAGCCTCAGCAAAGTCAGCATCAAGAGCAGAAAGCAGCTCCGGCGAAGATTCAGTCAGGCAAGCCAGATCCGAGCGGCAGCAGCCCTAAAGATTCGGGTAAGCCTCAGCGCTGATTTAAATCATGGAAGGCCTCGGGACATCCTCGAGGTCTTCCCATTGATACGCTTAGAAACGTGCGTGATCCTGCACCACCCTCACTTCGGTTTAGAGTATCTGGTGGTACGAAGACAGCCGATCGGTTTCTTTTTTGACGACCTCATAGCACTCGCAGCATAGCTTTTCCAGCAGGGCACGATTGAGCACCGTAATATGGCCGCGCCGATAACGGATCGCGCCCTGATTTTGCAGTTTACCGGCCGCCTCGGTGACACTTTCTCTGCGTACGCCAAGCATATTCGCGATCAACTCCTGGGTCATATGCAGTTCATTATTCTCCAGACAATCCAGTGACAGCAGCAGCCAGCGGCATAATTGCTGGTCGATCGAATGGTGCCGATTGCATACGGCGGTTTGGGCCATCTGGGTGATGAGGGACTGGGTGTAGCGAAGGAGCAGCATGCGGAGGGCACGATCGCCGTTGAACTCGCGTCTGAGTTCTGCGGCGGGCAAGCGATAAGCCCGCCCGGCGCTCTGAACGATGGCTCGGCTGGGCGTGCTTTCGCCGCCCATGAAAACCGCGATCCCGACGATCCCCTCGCGACCAACGACCGAGATTTCAGCCGATGCCCCATCGATCATGACGTAGAGCAACGAGATGATGCAGTCGATTGGAAAGTAGACCGATGTCACCTCTTGGCCGGCGGCATAGACTTCCTCGCCCAGCGACAATTGGACTTCCTTAAGCAATGGAAACAACCGTTCTCTGGCTTCAT
>JAZBPR010000009.1:0-7872 GCA_036351735.1 Wenzhouxiangella sp.
ATCGGCGTTGTTGCGCGACAGCAGAATGACCTCAACACCAGGGTGATCCATCTCACCGTCATTGAGCGCGAGCAGTTTCTTCACCAGACCGAAAGCAACTCCAGGCTGCAGAAGTTCGTCCTCGCGGGCCAGCTGGTAATCCATGTAGGCTTCGAGCCCGCCCTCCTCATAGACGCGATGACTGCTATCGAGATCAAACAGCGCGCGCGAGGAAATGCCGACCTTCAGTGGACCCTGGTCTTCGGAATGATGGGTGAAGTCGCTCATGACAGCGGCAAGATAGCACAACAGCAGTCAGCCGAACGCATGCCGAAGCCGTCAGGCATCGGGCATCAGGAACTGCTCTTTGAGGATTCTTTCCTCCAGCGAATGCTCCGGGTCGAACAGCAGCCGCGGCCCGATGCTCCGATCCAGTTTCACGATCACCCGCCGGACGTCGCGCACCTCGTCGTAATCGGCGGTCGCGGATACGGGACGACGTCGGGTCTCAAGCACTTCCAGCTCGATTTCCGCCTTTGCAGGCAAAATCGCGCCCTGCCAGCGACGAGGGCGAAACGGGCTGATCGGGGTCAGCACAACCGCCTCCGTACCCAACGGCAGGATGGGGCCATGCGCCGAAAGGTTGTAGGCGGTTGATCCGGCAGCCGTAGCCACCAACACACCATCGGCGACCAGCTTGGCCAGCCGCTCATGCCCGTTGATCAGAATACGAATATGAGCAGCCTGATTGATCTGGCGCAGGAGGGAGACTTCGTTGAAGGCCAGCGCTTCAATTTGCTCACCACTCGCCGTCTCGCATCGCATCTGCAGCGGGTTCAATGTCACAGGCCGGGCAGCGTCGATGCGCTCGGGCAGATCTTCGGGCGCATAGCGATTCATCAGAAAACCGACGTCACCCAGCCGCATCCCGAACACCGGCAAGTCCAGCTGCGCGTGCTCATGCAGGGTATGCAGCATGAACCCGTCTCCGCCCAGAACAACGAGCACCTCAGCCTGATCCGGCGGCACCCGTCCGTAGCGCTTTTCCAAAGCGGCCAGAGCCTCCAACGCCCCCGGATGCTCGCTGGCCAGAAACGCCAGGGGCGGCCGATCAGTCATGACCCCTCCGTTGCCTTGAGCAACTGGCCCAGACCGTTCAAAGCCACTTGCAGCGATGGGTAGTCGCCAGCCCCGGTATTGCGCATTTCCTCGAGCATTACAGCTGCGCGCGCCGTCTCTGCCTGATAACGATCAAACCAGGCGGCCACCGGATCGGCCGCATCGCCGCTTTCTTCCAAAATGCGCCGGGTCAACTGCCGATGATGGCCGTAAAGGGTGTCGCGCAAATTGCCCCGGGCGTGCGCGTGCCATTGGCGCTCGACGGGCAGTCGCTCAATCTGGAAGCGCAGCCATTTCAGGCACAAACGATCGATCAGCCCGAAATAAATGGCCACAACCCGAGACACCGGCAGATCCTGGCTTGCGGCCTCGTCCACAATATCCACGGACGGCTGCAGATAGCGAAGCGCGCAGGTCCGCGTCGCCAGCGCCTCCGGAAAACCTTCGGCGATCAGGTCGGCACGGCGGTCTGCCATCTGGGCGGCCAAGTCTTCGTCCAGAAGCTCGGGCAGCTGAGATTCATAGTCGGCCAGACCCGCCGCGAAACGCTCGACCCGGCTTGAGATATCGATGTCCCGACCTCCGGGCAACGCAATCAGCCGACGCGTGGCCTGTCGCAGCAGGTTCCACATCTCAAGCATGGCCTGCGTCTGGCGCTCTGCTGGAACCTTGTTATCCAGTGCCTCGATCTGCGCCCAGTAGTCCCGGGCCCGGAAGACCTCGCGGGCCACCGTATACGCCTTGGCCATGGTGGCTGAATCTGCCCCCGTGTCTTCCCGAATGCGGGAGGCAAAGTGGGCGCCCATCCGGTTGACGATGGAATTGGTCACCCGGGTGGCAATGATTTCGCGCCAAAGCCGATGGCTGGGCATGAGGTCGGAAAAACGCTGCGTGAGCGGAGCGGGGAAATAGTCCTCCAGTTCGCGCGACAGGTACGGGTCTTCGGGAACGGTCGAGTCCAGCAATTCCTGATACAGGGTGATCTTGCTATAGGACAACAGCAGCGCCAGCTCCGGCCGGGTCAGGCCGACACCGCGTGCGACCCGGTCGCGCAGCTGCTCTTCATCGGGCAAATGCTCCAGATCGCGGTCCAGAATGCCCCTGCGATCCAGCATGGCAATCAGATGAGCCTCTGCGCCCAGACGATCACTGGTCAGACTTTCCATCATGCTGATGGCTTGCGTCTGCAGATAGTTGCTGCGCAAGACCAGCCCAGCCACCTCGTCGGTCATCTCGGCGAGCAGCTCATTGCGCGCCTTGTCATCCAGACGGCCTTCAACGACGGCTCGGTCGAGCAGGATCTTGATGTTGACTTCGTGGTCGGAACAGTCCACGCCCGCCGAGTTGTCGATAAAGTCGGAGTTCAAGCGCCCGCCGGCCAGTGCGAATTCAATTCGGCCACGCTGGGTCAGTCCCAGGTTGCCGCCCTCGCCCACAACGCGGCACCGCAAGTCCTTGCCGTTCACCCGCACAAGGTTGTTCGCCAGATCACCGACCTCGGCATGTGATTCGCCGGATGACTTGACGTAGGTCCCGATGCCACCATTCCACAGGAGATCAACCTCGCTGGAAAGCAAAAGGCGGATCAGTTCATGAGGCGCCATTGCCTCGTCTTCAACCCCCAGCCAGGCTCGGATCGGTTCCGAGAGCGGGACGGACTTGGCCTGACGGGAATAGACCCCGCCGCCTTCGGAAATCAGCTCCGGGTTGTAGTCCGCCCAGGTCGACCGCGGGGTATTGAACAGGCGCTCGCGCTCACCGTAACTGGTGTCCGGGTCGGGGTCAGGATCCAGGAAAATATGCATATGGTTGAAAGCCGCTTTCAGGCAAATCTTGCGCGAAAGCAGCATGCCGTTGCCGAAGACGTCTCCGGCCATGTCGCCGATACCGACAACGGTAAACGGCTCGGTCTGGATATCCGTCCCCAGTTCGCGGAAGTGGCGTTTCACGGACTCCCAGGCGCCACGCGCGGTGATGCCCATAGCCTTGTGGTCATAGCCGTTGGAACCCCCGGAGGCGAAGGCGTCGCCAAGCCAGAAACCGTGGTCGGCCGAGATCGCGTTGGCGATATCTGAGAACGTCGCCGTTCCCTTGTCTGCAGCCACCACCAGATAAGGATCGTCCTCGTCATGGCGGATGACCTCCCGCGGCGGCTCGACCGCATCACCCTGCCGGTTGTCGGTGATGTCGAGCAAGCCGTTGATGAAGCTTCGATAGCAGTAGACCACCTCGGCCATCAGCGCGTCGCGGTCTTCGCCAGCCGGTGGTCGCTTGACAACAAATCCGCCTTTCGCACCGACCGGGACGATCATGGTGTTCTTGACGTTCTGTGCCCGCATCAGGCCCAACACTTCGGTGCGGAAATCGGCCAGGCGGTCCGACCAGCGCAGACCGCCCCGGGCAACGCTGCCGCCGCGTAAATGGATGCCTTCCACACGCGGCGAATACACCCAGATTTCTCTGAATGGTTTCGGCTGGGGCAACTCTGGCACTCGACTGGAATCGATCTTGAAGCTGATATAAGCGTGGTGCTCACCGCGACGATCACGCTGGAAATAGCCGGTGCGCAGAATCGCCCGAATCAGATCGCAGAAACCACGCAGGATGCGGTCCTGCTCAGCTGAAGCCACGCTATCCAGCGCGCGCAGAATCGCACGGCGAACAGCGCGCCAGCACACCTTGTCCGGGGCCAAATCGCGGGTACGAACAACCTCATCGAGGTATTCACTCAAGACCGGATCGTCGAAGTCCTCCGAAAGCCTGCGGCAGTCGTTCTCCAGCGCGCGCTGGGCGGCCTGGCGGTGAGCACGTCCTTCAGCCAGACGAGCCGGATCCAGCCGGCGCTCGAAGTACTCGATCAGCAGACGCGCAGCCAGGGGCCATGCTGCCAGTGTCTGCTCCATGGTGGTTTGGGAAAACGGTATCCCGGTCTGAAGCAGGTACTTGGCCAATGCCCGAAGCACGCTGGCCTGACGCCAGTCCAGATGCGCGAGCAGAATCAGCCGGTTGAAACCATCGTTCTCGCATCGACCACGCCAGATCTGTTCAAACGCATCCTGAAAATGATCTCGCACCGCCGGGAGATTAATCTCTCCGCTCTCCGGCGGATCCATATCGAAATCCTGTATCCACAGCCGATGACCGGTGGACAGATTGAGCTTGTAGGGACGCTCGGACACAATGCGTAGCCCAAGATTCTCAAGCATAGGCAGCACATCGCTTAGCGGGATCGGATCACCGTGCTTGAACAATTTGAAACGCAGCCGCTGGTCGTCGCGCTGGCGCGGCCGATACAGGCTCATGCGAAGGTCATCCAGATCTCTCAGGCTGGCCGAATGGACCACGTCGTAGCTGGCCACGTGCGGCGAGACGTCCTCCATGTAGGAGCCCGGGAATGCCTGTCCGAAACGCCGGCTCAACTCGAGTCCGCGCTCTTCGCCGTGTTCACGAACCAGAATTTCGGTCAGCTCATCGTTCCATGAGCGGATGGCCTGCTTGATGCGGTCTTCAATGGCCTTGCGATCAAACTCGACCGGGCCGCCACCACGCGGGCGAACAATGACGTTGACGCGCGCCAGCTTCGACTCACCGACCCGAACCGTGAAGTCCAGACGCTCACCCTTCAGCGCTCGCTTGAGAATGGCCTGGATCTTTTCCCGATTCTCGGTATTGAAGCGATCCCGCGGAATGAACACCAGACAGGAAAAAAAGCGGCTGAAGCGCTCCCGGCGGATGAACAGCCGGGTTTGGCTGCGCTCCTGCAAATCGAGAATCCCGGTGGCCAGGTCCAGCAGTTCGTCTGACGTGGCCTGAAACAACTCGTCTCTGGGCAGCGTTTCGAGAATATGCATCAAGGCCTTGCCAGCGTGCGAATTAGCCCGCAGCGCCGAGGCCGACATGACCTCCTCCACTTTCCTCCGAACCAGCGGTGTGTCCTGGCAACGGCGGATGTAGGCCCCGGAAGTGAACAGACCAATCAGGCGCTTTTCACCCCTGACTTCGCCGGCTTCGTTGAAGTCCAGAACCGAGATGTAGTCCATGTAGCCGCCGCGGTGAACCGTGGACTTGGCATTGGTCTTGGTGATGATGATGGGATTGTCCGCGCTCTGCCGGTCTGAACCACGCGAAAGCTCGCGCAGCGATCGGGTTGGCGCAGGACGATGGTCGCGGTGCATGATGCCCAGCCCTGTCTCGGGCAAGGCGCGCAGCACTCGCTCCCCGCCCTGCTCCTCGATGCGGTACTCGCGATAGCCAAGAAACGTGAAATGATCCTCGGCCAGCCAGGTAAAGAAATCTCCCGCTTCCTGCGCGAATGCCTCGCCCAGTTGTTGATTGCCCGCACGGAACTCCTCGGCAATCGCCCGCGAACGCTCGCACATTGTCGACCAGTCACCGACAGCTCTACGTACGTCAGCCAGTCCATCAAGGACCGCATTTTCGATTTCGGACAACTTTTCCGGGTAGGTCTGGCGATCGATCTGGACGTGCATCAGAGACTCGCCACCAATATCGGCGTCCGGCGTGTCCAGTTCCAGCCAGTGTCCGCCCTGATCGCGGCGAACTTTCAACACCGGGTGAATGATGAGCTGAGCCGATACGCCCGTTCGGCTCAAGGCAAGGACGACCGAGTCGACCAGAAACGGCATATCGTCGTTGATAATCTCGACAACGGTGTGGGGTGAGGACCAGCCGTTGCGCTCAGGATCAGGGTTGTAGACCCGGATCAGTGGCACACCGGCAACCCGCTGGGCAGCGAACTCGCGCATGCCGCGGGTGATGGCAGCCAGCGCTGACACCGAGGCGGCATTCAGCTCTTCAATCGGCATCCTGGCGAGAAACTCGCGGGCAAACCGACCTTCGGCGGCGGCACCTCCCTGTGCCGTGATTTCACTGGCGACAGACTCGAGCCGCTCGCGCTTCAGTGCCTCTTCACATGCATTCATATCCAGCCCCGACTCTGGAATTCATCGTTGTCGTTTAGTTGTTGCCAGCCCGACCATCGGTCCTCTCAGCCGATAGTCGGACGTTCAGCTTTCTCTAACGCAAGCCGGTCTCGGATCGCGCAATCACCATGCGCTGGATCTCGCTGGTGCCCTCGTAGATTTCTGTGATTTTTGCATCGCGGAAATAGCGCTCGACCGGCATCTCTTTGCTGTAGCCCATGCCGCCGTGCAGCTGAACCGCCTGATGAGCAATCCACATCGCCGCCTCCGAGGCAAACAGCTTGGCCATGGAACCGTCGACGGTGAATCGGGCCCCGGTTTGTTGCGCCTGCTGCTTGGCCCAGGCCGCGCGCAGGGTCAATAACCGAGCTGCCTCCAGCTTTGTCTTCATGTCCGCCAGCTTCTGCTGGATCATCTGAAAGGCGCCGATCTCCGTCCCAAACGCTTTTCTTTCGCGAGCATAGGCAAGAGAGGCCTCGTAAGCTGCCTGGGCAATTCCAACCGCTTGTGCCGCAATGCCGATACGCCCTGCATCCAGAACACCCATGGCGATCTTGAAGCCCTGGCCTTCTTCACCCAGCCGATGCTCGACCGGACAACGGTAGTCAGCCAATTCAATTTCGCAGGTCGCCGAAGCCCGGATGCCGAGCTTGGGCTCAGTTTTGCCCCGGGTAAAACCGTCTTCCTCGGTATCGATAATGAAGGCGGTGATGCCTTTGGCTCCTGCCTCGGGATCGGTGGACGCAAATAACACCAGATAGCGCGCGTAAGGCCCAGAGGTAATCCAGGACTTGCGCGCGTTGATCACGTAATGGCTGCCATCCTCGGACAACACCGCCCGGGACTTCATAGTCGAAGCATCAGAGCCCGACTGCGGCTCGGTCAGCGCGTAAGCGCCGATTTCCTCGCCAGAGGCCACAGCGCGCACAAACCGCTGCTTTTGCTCTTCGGTTCCGTGCTTTAGAATTCCATTACAAAACAGAGAGTTATTCACAGACATGATCGTGCCATGCGAAGCATCAGCAGCGCTGACTTCGATCATGGCCAGCACGTAGCCAATCGTATCCAGACCGGCCCCACCGTATTCCTCCGGAACCTCTATCCCCATCAGGCCCAACTCGCCCATCTTTCGGATGTTTTCCAGGGGAAATTCGGCTTTCTCGTCATGTTGAGCGGCGACCGGCGCAATTTCTTCCACGGCGAAATCACGGGCAGCCGCCTGAATCATCTGTTGCTCTTCTGTCAGTTGGAAATCCATAACCTAGCTTTGATTGCAAAGATGTCTGAATTATACCGGTTTGCGCCCTCACAACCGTGGGCGGCGACCGGCAAGCGCTCATACGCATCGGCAAAGAAGTGACAAGGCGAGCCATCCGATCGGTTGTGGCCCGCGGTATCGAATCCTGCGGAAAATCGCTCTCCCCGAGTGACAAACGGGGAATGAAGATTTATAATTGCCGGCTTGCTGGATTTTTCGCAGCACCACGCCCTCCTGCTTTTTGCAGAACCTGTGCCCAGGTGGCGGAATTGGTAGACGCGCTAGCTTCAGGTGCTAGTATTCGAAAGGATGTGGGAGTTCGAGTCTCCCCCTGGGCACCAAATCTCGGTTCGATCTGAACCGGCATCAGTCACCATCGGATAAGTCAGGATCTCCAGTTGGCAGACCTAGCCAACTCGTGCTCTTGGAACCGCGTTCGTGCCATCCGAAAATCGGAAAAGGCCCCGGATTCGCGCAAAAAATGGTGCCGAGGAGAGGACTCGAACCTCCACGCCATAAAGACACCAGGACCTAAACCTGGCGCGTCTACCAATTCCGCCACCTCGGCAGGTG
>JAZBPR010000010.1:0-7916 GCA_036351735.1 Wenzhouxiangella sp.
GCAAGGCTGTAGACGGCATGCTCGAAACTGGCCAGCAATGCACCGAGATTCTCCGGCGTGAGCTTTTCGGTCAGCAAGACGCCGACCGGTCGATCTCCCGGCAGCACCCGGTGGGGTGCGCCTTCCGATCTGCCGTGCACCATCGCTGAGGCCTGGGCCAGCAAATGGGAGAGCTGAGCCCTCTGCCAATTCGGGTGGGCGTGATCATCTGAAAGACTTCCGACCAGGATCAGTGGATGCGTATCCGTTCCCTGATGCAGGGCCTGGAAAATCGAATGCTGAAGATCGGTGCCCCGCCCCCCATAGATCAGCGGCGAAGTCGGCTGATCCAAGGCTTCATCGGCAAGGCTGACCCGTTTGCCCAGACTCTCCATGATCAGCTGCTGCAGGTAGTCTCCGAGCAAGGCCAATCTCGGCTCATAAGCGATCATCCCGAGGGTGGGCAATTGCAGTTCACGACGCAAGTAGTGCATCAACAGCGCGATCAGACCGGCAAGACTGCCGCCGTCCGGAGAACCGAGAAAATCCTGATCCGCCAGGGCCGCACCTTTCAGCAGTTGGGTGAAGCGGCTGACACCGATGACGGCCGCCGCTGTCACGCCCACCGATGACCAGAGCGAATAGCGACCCCCTGTCCACACCGGAAACGGCAGGACCTGATCCGGCTGGACGCCGAATCCAACCGCACCGTCCACGTTCGCCGTGCTGGCCCAGGCAGAACGATGGAACGCGCTGCCCATCCACTCTCTGACAGCCCGCGCCTGAGTCATGGTTTCTTCCGTCGAAAAGGACTTCGAGGCAATCACAACCGCGGTTCGCTGAACATCCAAACCTGCCAGCAGCCGATCGAAACGGCGACCGTCCAGCGTCGACAACCAGTGCGCACGAACGGCGCCATCGCCGGCGTCCAGCGCGTCTGCAACCAGACGGGGACCCAGATCAGATCCGCCAATCCCGATGTGCAACACATCCGTGTAGCCAGAACGTCCCGAATGCCATGCGTCGGCTTGCGCCAGGACCCGGCGCCGATCGGCCTGAATGTCCGCTGACGCGTCGGGTGAACGCAGTTGCATGTGCAGCGCCGGCTGAGCTTCAGACGGATTGACGATGGCACCGGCAAACAGACGCTCCACGGCTTGGCGCAACTGGCAGCGCCTGGGCAAATCCAGCAAGGCATCTCGTCCCTTGCGATCGAGAGGCGTTCGCGAGTAATCGAACAACCAGCTGTGTCGAACCAGCGAAAAGTCCTGGCCTCGGTGAACGTCACAGGCGAACAGCTGGGAGATACGTGAAGGGATGTTGTTTTTGTGCAACACGCTGAAAGACCCTGTTGGAAAGGCGATAGAATGTCGTTTTGGCAACCCCATTCTATCGCTAAGATCTGGCCCAACGTGCCGTAGAACCGGCATAAAAAAACCCCTCCCGTTGCGGGGAGGGGCAAACAATATCGGAGTGATGTACCTCGCTTCGCGCCCTGCGACCTTGCCCAACCGTTGCGGTTTAACCAAGGTTGGTAGTAATGTTACCACAGCCACCCACTGAAGCCAAGTCATAATTTGGGTGACTGTTGGGTAACGATGAGGGCTGGATGCTTTTCAACTCATCAGAAGCACTTTTATTGACCGAAAGCCCACGGCTTGGTTCCCCTTCAATTTTGTTGTTCACGGTTGGTTCACCGCGTCAGCCGCAAACTCTCAGCCGTGTTCGGAGCGGTCCCTCCAAGGCCCTGACTCCCTCCCTCCGTTCCGGATACGCCTCTGAAGACCCCGACCACGGCTCCCGGTCGGGGTCTTCTTTTATGCGACCGTGAATACCCTGGGGATACACTCTCGGCACTCTCAAGATAAGGCTCTCCGTGAATGTGGATTCAATGACCGTCAACACCACCCGAACACTGACGTGGAGTGGCGTCATCCCCTTCGCCGCGCTGGCTCTCGCCAACCTGCTGCCTTTCCCGGAATGGGCCAACCAGCTGCTGGTGGCTTATGCGGCCCTGATCCTGTCTTTCATGGCCGGCACCTTGTGGACGAGGCACCTATTGGGCGAGAGAACGCATCCAAAGCTGCTGATCGCCAGTAACGCTCTGGTCCTGCTCGCCTGGCCTGCGGTTCTCATGCCGCTGAGCTGGGCGACACTTTGGCTTGCCGCCCTTTTTGGTCTGCATTTGATTCTGGATGAACCCTGGCGGGGCTACGGCATGCCAGGCTGGTACCGGCGCTTGCGTCTTTCGGTCAGTTCTGTAGCGATCGCCCTGCTGCTTGTCGGCGGATTGATCGGAGTGGGAAGCAATGTCTGAAGCCGTGGTCAAACTGCAGGGCCTGCAGCGCCGGTTCGGAACCAGCGGTCCCGTCCAGGTCCTTGAGGATGTCAATCTTGAGCTGCAGCCAGCAGAGCGGGTGGCCGTGATGGGTTCATCCGGATCAGGCAAAACCACGCTTTTGCATCTCGCCGCCGGCATGGATACGCCGGACGCCGGCACAGTCGAGGTTGGCGGTCTGCAGTTTTCAGCATTGCAGGAGCCGGAACGAACCCGCTTCCGCGCGCAATACATCGGCCTGGTTTTTCAGGATTTCAACTTGATCGACAGCCTCACGGTTCGGGAAAACATTGAACTGCCGCTGTGGCTGAACAACCGCTTGAATCAACGCGAGCGCATCGGGCAGCTGGCAGAAGAGCTGGGCATCAGCAAGCTGCTGGACCGCCTGCCCGAAAAACTGTCGGGAGGCGAAAAGCAGCGGGTCGCCATCGCCCGCGCTCTGGTGCACGAGCCCGCTCTGTTGCTGGCAGATGAACCGACCGGGTCACTGGACCAGACTACCGCCGAGGGCGTGTTGCGGCTGTTCGATCGTGTCACGCGGCAGCATGGCGTGACTCTGCTGATGGTCACCCATAACGACGAAGCAGCCGCGTTATGCGATCGCGTGCTGCATCTGCGGCACGGCAAGCTGAGCGATAGCTGATGCAGCTTCTGCTTGCATCCTCGCGCAGATTCTTCTATCGGCATCCCGGGCAACTGCTGTTGGCGCTGATCGGCATCGCCGCGGGGGTCGCGGTGGTCACCGGCGTGGCCCTGATGCGCGACGTATTGATTGACGCTCTGGATTCTGCGACCGAAACCCTCAGCGGAACCGAGACGCTCCGGATCAAGTCATCCAGCGGCCCGCTGGATGAGACTTTATTTGCCGAACTCTCGGTGATACCGGGAGCGCCGCAACTGCTTCCGGTGCTGAGTTCGCGCCTTCGCCACGACAGCCGCATGCTGGAGTTACTGGCGGTTGATCCGCTGTCGCTGGATCGGACCAGCGCCGTCCGACCCACCGGCCCGGCCACGGGACAGTTATTGACCCAGGCCAACGCAGCCGTTGCTAGTCGGCGCACGCTGGAGCGGCTGGGCCTGGAGCCTCCGGCCACGCTGAAAGTGCGCTATTCCGGGCAAGAGCTGACGCTGGAAATCGTGGCCGGCATTGATGGCGGTCGCGAACTGGACGATCGCATCATCATGGATCTTGCAGCCGCCCAGCATCTCACCGGCCGTCAAGGTGAACTCAGCTTTATGGAAGCACCGGCCGGTAGTCGCGAGTGGCTTGAGGCTCAGTTGCCCCCGGGACTGGAATTGATTGATGCAGGGCAGCGGCGTGATTCTGCTGCGGCGCTGACTGCCGGTATGCGCGCGAACCTGACCGCCATGAGCCTGCTCAGTCTGGCGGTCGGACTGTTCGTCATTTACAGCGTGCTCGCATTTCTGCTTGTGCAGCGGCGCCGAACCATCGGCATGATGCGAGCCGTGGGCGTAACCGAGGGTCGCATCCAGGGGCTGCTGGCGCTGGAGACCACGATCCTGGCCGGTTTGGGCGCGCTTGCAGGACTCGCACTCGGCACCCTGATGGCCAACGCGCTGCTGGATCTGGTGCGCCAGCCGGTTGCCGAGCTCTACCGAATGGTCGCGTCCGCGGGGGTTCGACCAACCCTGGGTCTGTATGTCGGCGTTTGGGTGATGGCGGTCGTGATGGCCCTGGTCAGCGTACTTGGGGTGTTGCGCGAAGCGCAGCGTATCCCGCCCGGCCAACTCGCCCGCACCGTCCATGAATCGAATTCGTCGCACTCGCAGGCCTGGCGCTGGGCTCCGTTCGCTTTGTTGATCCTGGGTGCGGCGATGATTATTTTGACCACGACGCTTCCTCCGGTGATGGTCGGTCTGTTTGTCATGTTGTCGGGTTGCGCCCTGCTGGCACCGTCGATCGGAATGCTGTTGCTCAAATCGCTCTCAGCCAAGGGCACTGGGCTCATGGCGCGGGCCACGAAGATGCTGCTGAGTTCCCGCCAGCGGCTGGCGCCAGCGATTTCGGCATTGAGTCTGGCCATGGCACTGAGCGCTGGGGTGGGCATGATGGTGCTTGGATTCCGATCCACCGTCGATGACTGGGTCAGCCGGCTGATCAGCGCCGACGTCTATCTCACCGTCAGCCAGGGCCAATTGGACTCGACCGACTTCAGTCAGCTCGCCACCTGGCCCGAAATCGAAATGATGACCAGCTCCAGGGATGTGCGCTTGGATGACGGTAGCAACGTCGTCGGCTATGACCTCAACCCCAAGGCTTGGGCGGCGTTCGAGTGGACCAGCGGGAACGCACACAGCGCTCGACCGCTGGTTGAATCCGGACAGGCCGTGCTCATTACAGAGCCCATGGCGCGTCGCAAGAACCTTCATGCCGGTGACCGGCTTGAGCTCGACACACCGATGGGACCGATGGAATTCGAGGTCGCGGCTGTCTACCGCGACTACAGTAACGACCGCGGCCTCGTTGGACTGATTGGCTGGCGCTTCCGCGAACTTTGGCAGGATGACCAGCGCGATAGCATCGGCATCTATCTCGCGCCAGGCAACGATCTGGCGGCGCTCGAAGCCCGCATTGCCGAGGCCTTTCCGGCCGGGAACCTGACCACCCGGGTGCAGGTTCGGGATCAAACGCTGGAGGTGTTCGACCGCACGTTCAGAATTTCCTGGGCGCTGGCCATTCTGGTCGGGATCATTGCCGGCATCGCTCTGATCAGCGCCCTACTGGCACTCGGGCTTGAGCGCGGCCGGGAATATGCCACGCTTCGCGCGCTGGGCCTGTCACGAAGGGGGCTCGCCGGCGTGGTTCTGACCCAGACCACCAGCCTTGCCGTCATCGCGGTTTGCATGGCGATTCCCTTCAGCATGTTGATCCACGCGGTGTTGTCGCTGGCCGTTCAGCCCAGAGCGTTTGGCTGGAGCGTCGTGCTGAGCTGGCCATGGCAACCGCTTGCGGTGCTGGTGCCTCTTGCGATCGCGCTCGGGGCCATGGCCGGCAGCTATCCGGCCTGGAAGATAGCGACCCGCGATCCAGCGCCTCTGTTGAGGGCCAGCTGATGCGGCTCGATAACGCGGGCGTGGTGGCCGTCGTCCTCCTGCTATGCAGCTGGCTGGCCTGGCAGACCCGCCCACCCGAACCACCCGCTCCCGAGCGTCTTCGCGTCCAGAACCTGATGAGCGGAGAGACGCAGGAATTCCGCCGCGTGACCGGCCCGATTCCCATGTCGTTCCCCGAAGACCACGCCCAGCACCCTCCTTACCAGAACGAGTGGTGGTATTTCACCGGCAACCTGGAGACCGAGGCCGGCGAGCGACTGGGTTTTCAGTACACGCTGTTTCGTTTTGCCACCCCGCCCGGGGAGGATCTGGATTCAGCCTGGGAAACCGAAGCAATGTGGATGGCCCACCTGGCGCTCAGCGATGGACGTGAGCAGCGCTTTTTTCAGGCCGAGCGTTTCGCCCGCGGAGCGCTTGGGCTGGCTGGTGCGGATCCCGATCGCTGGTGGCTCCGCGATTGGGAAGTGACTCTGGGCGAGCAGGACTGGCGGCTTGCCGCGGATGCCGGCGGGTTCGCGCTTGACCTGACACTCACACCCCAGCGCCCCATCGTGCTCCAGGGGGATGCGGGTTACAGCCGCAAGGGCCCGGATCCGGGAAATGCCTCGCGCTATTACTCGATTACCCGATTGAAGACCAGGGGCACGATCCAAATCGACGACGAGTCGCTGTCGGTCGAAGGTCTGTCCTGGCTGGATCGGGAGTGGGGCTCCAGCCAGTTATCGGAGGAACAGGCCGGCTGGGACTGGTTCGCCATCCAGCTAGACGACGGTCGTGATCTGATGATCGCCCGTTTGCGCAACGAAGACGGCAGCGACTCGGAATGGTCCTACGGTCTGCTCGTTCAGCCGGACGGCAGCAGCACCTATCTGACTGACGACGATTATCAGGCCACGGTGGAGCGGCGCTGGACCGACGCGAAAGGGGACCGCTGGCCGGTGGACTGGCGCATCAATGTTCCGTCGGCCGGTCTGGAACTCACAACCCGGGCCGTCTTCGATAATCAGCACTGGCAGCAGTCAGTGGACTACTGGGAAGGCATGATCGACGTCGTCGATCAGACCACGGGTGAACGCGTCGGTCGTGGCTATCTGGAACTCAGCGGCTACGGCCAAGGTTAGTCGCCTCTTGACGATTTCCCTGTCAGGACAACCATCCGGCAATCAGCAGCAAGCTGAGCACCACCAACCAGATCAGCAGCATCCGCCAGACCATATGGTGGCCCGCCTCGACCCCCTCCTCGAAAGTCGCATCTGACGCAACAGTCAGCGCAGCAACGCCGTCGAGCACTTGATCGCGGATCAGCCAGCGGGAGCCACCGGCACCATGATTGCGCCAGGCCTGCCGAACCGCATCCAGATCTCCCCCCAAGCCTGCGCTGATCAACATCAGAACCAGCACCGGCCAATCCAGCACAAATCTGAGCTTCAGCAGCCAATGGGCCTGATCTTCAGACCAATCAGGAAGATGAAGGCTCAGCCGTGTCAGGCGATAGAGCAAGGCGCCGGGGATGCCAAGGACGACAAACCAGAACACCACCCCAAACCATCTCGCCTGGGCCGCATGGAAAATGCCGGCCGCTGCCGTCGGCGCATCGGCCGTACGCTGAATGCGCATGACCCGCCGGGCCTTTAGGTGGCGGGGCTCATTGCCGCCGGCGAGCAAGGCCTTTACGTCACGGTCGAGATCACGCGGGCCTAGTGTGTAGATAAAAGTCGCCAGGGCCAGCAGAAACCATCCGAAGGTCCCCGCCCATGCAGTCGCCAGGGTGCTGGCAAGCCACGAGAGGAGCAAAACGATGATCAGCACTGCCGCAGCGGGATACCAGGGCCTTCCCGACCACCCCTGCTGAACATGCAGCATCAGCCGGTTAAACCATAAGAAGTTTCTCCGGCGAACCAGCGGGTAAAGAACATGGCTGAGCCCCAGGCCCAAAAGAACAATCAGTACGGTCACGCTGGACCTGGCTCAACCACAGATTCCAGCCGTCGTGTCACTCTGGGTTTCAGATCAGGCAATACCGAACGAGGAGCCACATCCGCAGGTTGTCGCCGCGTTCGGATTTCGGATCACAAAGCGCGCGCCCTGCAGACTTTCGCTGTAGTCAACCTCCGCACCTTCCAGATATTGAAAGCTGAGCGGGTCGACGACCAGAGTGACATCGTCACGGGTCACGGCAACATCGCCTTCCTCGACCGATTCATCGAACGTAAACCCGTACTGAAAGCCGGAACAACCGCCCCCGGTGATGTAGACCCGAAGATTCAGCGCCGGATTGGCCTCTTCGAGAATCAGCTGACGAACCTTGGCGGCTGCCGCTTCGGTAAAGATCAAAGGAGATGCTTCAGTCGACATACGCTATCGAAATGTCCTAGGTTGAACCAACGGAGCATCAATATATCATCCGCAAAAAAAAGCGGTCGCTAGTGACCGCTTCAATCGACTTGCCCCAAACCGGATAAGTTGCGCACTTGTTCTCATGAATCATCCATCGCCGATCGTCCATCCCGTTGGATTTTCATAA
>JAZBPR010000011.1:0-6249 GCA_036351735.1 Wenzhouxiangella sp.
AAAACTCATTGGTGGAATGACTCAAGCCACGAGAGATAGAGCTTGTTGTGGCCTGCAGTCATTTGGCTGACTTAGCCATGGTGCTCTGAAGACCGAACATCGATTCTTGTCCAACGGTGATTAAGCCGTTCTGAGGCCGGACCAGATAGATGACTAAGGTGGCGAGCACCGCGAAAACCTCCTTTCCCCCAAGAGGAATCCAGATCCCCCAAGAAGCGTCACAAGCAAATTGCTAGCGTTGGATTATTTGGTATAATTAATCCTCCTTCATCTTTCCGGCTCGCCCCCAGCTGGGTCAGCTTAAAACTCGAAGTTCAGACCCAGAAACAGGCCACCCATGGCCAGATCATAAATGAAGCCGCTATCTGCGTAGTCGGTGTCATAGTAACTGTAGCCGATTTCGCTACTGAAGTTTTTGGTGAACTGATAGCCAGCGGTAGCTTGGGCAGACCAAAGCAATTCCGAACTGACTCCGAAACCACCGATGTCCGCCTTGCCTGCAAGAAAAAATTTCTCACTCAAAGCCCACTGACCGCGTAGTCCGATGATAGGATCAACCCAAGTCTCGCTGTCAGAGACGCTAATGGACGGCTCTCTTTGGAAACGGATAAGATCCGCTCGAGCATTAATGTCCAGCGATAGGGAATTCACTCGCGCTCCCGCGTAGAGATCAAGGAAACCTTTGGGTTCTTCCCAGACCCGATAGGTCACGGCCAAGTCCCCGAGAAATTCCGAAAAGTCAATATCGGCAGTCAGGTGCCGCGGCGAAGGTGAGGAGCCACTGATATCCAAATCAAGATAGACGGCGTTTGCCATCACACCCCAACGCCCCTTGCGCGCTTCAACCTCCATCGCAAAAAGCATTTCGATATCATACTTTGCTCTGCCAGACCCGCTGCTGCTGAAGAGGTCGCTCAGACTTAAATCAACATCGGTGCTTAGCCCAAGAGCACCAACAGTTCCGTCAATCCCCGGCAACCAGACGAAAGGTTCGACCCGGAATGCCCAATCATCTGCATTTGACGTTGAATTCTCAATGGTCGGAAGGGTATTGAGATTGGTCTGGTCTCCTGCGAAGGCGTTATCCAGTGGAGCCAAGCTGATGGTAGCAAGGCCAAGTGTGATTACTAGTTGGGTGTTTTTCATTGGTGATAAGTGGATTGGCTCGGAACCGAAATCTATGCCTCTTTGCTTGAAAGAAAAGGGTGTTTCTGAAATCGCTTGGTCGTCTCCTCAATGGCAAGATGCCACCCCCGGGGATTTCCCAGGGGTGGCGACTGATTCTTAGTTACCGGTAGGAAGAGGAATCTTGACACCTTCCTTTTCAAGCTGCTCGCGGATGTGCAGGAAGCGGAAGTACGAGCTGAGCGTGATCGGCCCCGAGTAAGCCGCGCTCTGCATTGGTCGAGGAGGATACTCCACATAGGTCTTCATCTTGTCTTTGATCGCCTCACTGATCGTCACCAGGGTCCAGGTACGCTCGGTGTAGTTGTTCATGAAGATGTCGTAACGTTCCTGAGGATCCTGCCAGAGGTCGAAGACCTGGGGCACAGTGGCGACATAGGCCTCTGCACCCTTCCAACCAAGGTTGGTATCGACTGCGAGACCACCGGTTGCCTGACCGTTGTCACCGCGCAAGTTGAACACGGCCTTGTAGTTCCCTACACGGGCAGCACCGGGGGTCAGCTCGTTCTCGGTATAGTAAAACCACTCTGTCCGCTCACTCTTGCCGGTGCCGAACAGGACGGGTGACATGTCGTAACTATCGAAGATAATAGGTTTGCCCTCACGGTCTTTTTCCGGCAGGGCCACACCTGCCAGAGAGGCGAAGGTGGCCATCAGGTCGAGGCCGCCAAGGATGTCGTGCCTCTTCACACCGGCTTTGACTTTGCCCGGCATCCAAGCGATCGCTGGAACCCGGTTACCACCCTCACGCACCGTGCCTTTGGTGCCGCGGAACGGCGTGTATCCGGCATCCGGGTAGACGTCCTGCCAAGCTCCATTGTCGGTGGTGTAGAAGACCATGGTGTTCTTATCGAGACCGAGTTCACGAACTTTGTCCATGATACGCCCGATCCGGGAATCCAGCTCCACCACCGAATCCGCATACTTGCTCTTCGACATGGATTTGTGTTTGTAGTCAGGGTGCGGCAGGTTGGGCTGGTGCACCTTCATGAAGTTGATGTTCATGAAGAACGGGGTGTCCTGCTTGGCTGCCTTGTCGAGATAGTCAAGGGAGGCCTTCTCCACGTAGCCATCGAAGTAAGGAATCCCAACCACGCCATTCGGGTAATCTTCCGTGCTGGCATCGGGGGTATCGACGTACTGTCCATTGATCGCGAATTCCTCAACAGGCTTCTCACCTGCATTTGCTGACAGAGCACCCTTGGTCACTTTCTTGAACATGGCGCGCAGTTCCGGGCTCATATCGGGGAACCACGTCGGATCCGCATAAGTGTAGGCGTTGAGGTGGTAGAGGCCGGCATACTTCATTTCGTCGTAGCCGTGCGCGTTTGGCAGCGCGTAGTCGTCCTCGCCGAGGTGCCACTTACCGGTAAAGAACGTGTTGTAACCAGCGGTCTTTAATACAGAGGCCAGTGTCCACTCGGCGGCGGGCAATCCTCCGCCCTGACCCTGGAAGGCCACCGTGGTCATGCCGCTGCGGTTCGGAATGCGACCGGTCATCATTGCTGCCCGACCGGGTGTGCAACTCGGCTGCGCATAGAAGGAAAACAGCGTCGTCCCCTCCTTCGCCATGCGGTCAACATTCGGCGTCGGCATGCCGCGCCCTTCACCACCACCATAGGGACCGAGGTCGCCGAAGCCGGTGTCGTCAGACACGATGAGGATGATATTCGGTTTTTCATCCGCCGCGTAGGCCAAATTTAATGCGCCTAGCAGGGCTGCACCAGCTGCCAGCAATGACAGCCCGTATTTGTTGAGTTTATTTTTCATGGTAAGTCTATTTTTTGCTTTATGTCTCCTAAGGAAAATCAGCACGATTGGACCCGCACTGTCCAACCGACCCAGTTTTGTAACTCGATGGGCATCGAAAAGGGAATTGCTAAACGTCTATGATTACGATAACCAAAACGCATCATGATTGAACTTCGTCATCTTGCTCATGCCATCGCCTTGGCAGAGCACCGGAACTTCGCTCGAGCAGCAAAGGCGCTGCACATGAGTCAACCGGCTTTGACCCGGAACATCCAGATGCTGGAGGAACGCATGGGAAAAATCTTGTTCGACCGAATGAGAAGTGGTGTCCTACCAACCGATGCCGGTCAACTGTTGCTACGGCGAGCGAAGGCGATTCTCGGTCAAGCCGACGACCTGATGCGCGAGGTCGGTGGCATGGGAGCCGGAGAGCAGGAGGAAATTCGCATCGCGGCCGGCCCCTATCCCGCCGCGATGGTTCTTAGCCAGGCGATAGCATCGATGCTCAAAAAACGACCCGGCCTGCGGTTCAGAGTCGTGGTCGATCATTGGGTGGATACGATCAGAAAACTGCGTGATCGGAGAGTAGATTTTGCGCTATGCGAATCGAGCGAGATTCGGGATCCGGAATTTAGCGCGGTGCCCTTGCTTCACCATCAGGGCCGACCCGTGGTGAGGGCAGAACACCCAATTTTAGAGTCCGATGTCACCACACTAAAACAGTTGATGAAATGGCCACTCGCAATCACCGCGCGCATTCCACCTCGGATACTTGAAAAGCTCATTCCTGCCGCCGAATTGTCAGGCGGATTCGAACCGACAGTGCATTGCGAAGACATGGGAGTTTTGAAGTCGTTGCTTTTGTCGTCAGATGTGGTGGGTTTTTTCCCTTTGTCAATGATGGAGGAGGAACTCCTGTCCGGGCGGGTGGTCCCTCTAAAAGTGGGGGAGACTTGGCTACACACAAATTTTTCCTTGTTTCACATGAAAAACCGTGAGCTCTCTGCCGTGGCGAATGATTTCATTGAGGAACTCAAGCTCGCAGATGCATGCGTGGCGGAGAAGAATCAGGAACTCTCGAAATTCGCCGAGCGGCGAGCCAACGAAATGAAGAAGGGTAGGAATAAGACAGCTTCCAAGGCGAAATAACCTGCTGAGGCTCCCACCATCCGTGTTTCACTGCAGAAAAAAAGTCAAAAGAGTGGCAAACCAAGAAAGGACCCCAAAACAACCCCCTTTCTCCCCCATGAACTCCGCCCAAACCTGGCTTTTACGGCCTTTTCGCCAAAAGCAAACTCCCAGCAGCTGCCTTAAATTGTGGAAGCCAACGGGCGAAGACTTGGGCGTAGGCATCAAGGTTTGACACGAAATTTCGTCTCGATAGCTTCAAAACCCAGGCACCATCCCCAACTGGGGTGCCTACCCTTATCACATGATTAATTTAATAGGACTTATTCTCGGAGTAATGATGGTAGTGTCTTGCCACTCTCTTGGCCCCGAGAGCATTAGCAAAAGCCATGGACTCTATGGTCAGGCCATCGCCACAAGCCAGAACCAACAATTTTTGGAGAACTTGGTTCGACTGCGTTATCGTGAAACACCCTTTTTTCTAGAGGTCGGCAGTGTAACGGCCTCGTTGAGTTTCCAGTCGTCGTTGGGAGTGGATTCAGGATTTTCCACCGGTTCGGGTCCCGATATTGTGCAGCCTTCGGCAGGAGCAGCTTACTCCAACTCTCCGACCATTTCCTACACACCACTTCAGGGTGAGGATTTTCTCCGCAAGGTTTTGGTGGCGGTTCCCATTGAGTCTTTGATTGTGCTCATGCAGTCAGGATGGAACGCCGAACGGATCTTTGGTATGTGTGTCGAGCGTATCAACGGCCTTGAAAATGCTCCGTCAGCATCGGGCCCCACTCCGGATCGCCCTCCGGGAAACTTTGGCGGCTTCGAACGTCTTCTCGACCTGCTTGAGGGTATTAGGGGAAAGAATCTAGTCAGTTACAGCATTGAACCGGAGTCGAACAAGCTTCTCGTTCAATTCAATTCGAGTTCCGACTCAACCGGGAGTGTCGCTGAGATTAAGTCCCTGCTCGGCCTGAGCGCAGAGAGGAACGTTTTTACTCTGACAAGCAACGAGCGCGAGCGGGGTTCGGATACGATCGCAATCCGGACTCGCTCGATCATGAGCATTCTCTTCTATCTTTCCCAGACGGTGGAGGCACCGAAGGCACACGAAGACGCAGGCTATGTCTCCACGACACGTAACCAGGACGGCTCCCGCTTCGACTGGCGGACCACGCCGGCCGGAAAGCTCTTCGGGGTTCAACAGAGTAGGCGGCGGCCAGCAAGTGCCTACCTTGCGGTGCCCTACCGGGGCTACTGGTTCTCCATTCCAAACAATGATTTGAGTGCAAAATCCAGCTTCATGTTGATGACTCAGCTCTTCAATCTGAACGCCGGGGCCGTCCAAGGCGTGAAGCCCACCCTTACCATCCCTGTCGGTAGATAATCCTGTTTTTTAATGAGCGGAGGAATAAGATGCTTAATACAACCACAATACCAATCTCTGGTCCGCCCTCCACCTTTTAAAGATCCTGGCATTGCGGATCAAATCACCCGATAAGTGATCCGTAGTAGCCGTGCTTTACGGCAGGCGTTTCTTGATAAAATTCACGAACTAACAAACGTAAGAGTGCCCATTGAAATGATTTACAAAAATCAATAACGATGCTGACGGATCTCTTTAATCTTCCGCGAATCGATAATATCTCACATGAAAAAAATCACAGCCTTTCTCAAGCATGAGTTTCTCAAAATGCTGCCACCTACAATCTATTTCTTTGTGGTGTTACACATTATTTTATTTGCGCGAAACCTCCTCGCCCAGGAATGGGGCGTCAGCTCCACTTCTTCTGCTTTCGCAACGATCGGTGCTCTTATTATCGGCAAGTCGATTCTCATAGTAGATGCCTTGCCCCTGTTTAAACGTTTGGGGAGAAAACGTCTGATCTACGATCTCGCCGCCCGAACCGTGCTCTACCTGGTGATTGCACTGCTGCTCCAGTTTCTTGAGGAGCTTATTCCCTTAATTGTTCGGCACGGAGATCTGTCCGGCGCGACTGAGCACATCAAGAGCGAAATTGAATGGTCGAAGTTTTGGGTGAGTCACATATTGATGGGCCTATTTCTTGTGTTTTACACGTTGATCACCGGAGTTTCACAAGTCATCGGGTATGATATTGTTCTGGGAACCCTCTTGAATCCCGCGCCGGAGAAGCCTGCTTCACATAAGGAGAACCGCTAGCAACACTC
>JAZBPR010000012.1:0-3239 GCA_036351735.1 Wenzhouxiangella sp.
AGTGCCAGTGGAATCTGAGCGCCTGTCATCAAACAACTCGGCGAAAGGTCGGTTGCTGGTTCATGGATCCATACATTTTCTGCGTTGCCGATGCACTTCAAGCGCCTTGAAGCTCCATAGCCAGACGTACTGAATCAGGGTTGCCAGGGCCAGGACCAGCACCATCCATTCAAGCCCGACCTGTCCGCCCGGCGGCAGGGGAAAACCGGCCAGATAGATCAGCACGTACCACATGAGAAAGACCTGGCAAAAAGTGTTGAAACGCGACAACTGGGTGGGCTCAGCTTTCAGCCGCTCGAAAAACCGGTGGTAAGCCAAGCCACCCAGCACGATGACCAGGTCCCGGAAAATCACCAGGGCCACCAGCCACCAGGGCAGGAAACCCAGCCAGGCCAGGGTCAGGTAGCTGGCCGTCATCAGCAGCTTGTCGGCTGCCGGGTCCGCCAGACTACCGAATCGGGTTTGCCAGTCAAATCGGCGGGCCAGCCATCCATCCAGAAGATCGGACAGCCCGGCGAAGACTGCAACCGCAAGTGCGGCCGGATAGGCGCCGGTCAGCAACAGAACAACCAGCGGCGGAACGGCGAGAATCCGCCCCACGGTCAGGGCGTTGGGGAGCCAGGCCAGATTCACCGCTTCAGGCGAGCACGGACCTGTCCGTTCATCGCCTCGCCGACTGGCTCCAGCACATTTCCGATAGTCAGCAAGTCTTGAAAACTGGCTCCCGTCAGCTGCAGTTCAAAGTCAATCGTGGTCCCGCGAGCGGCCACAACCTGAACGTCTTCCACCGGTCCGAGCGAGTCGAGGTAGTTGAGGACTTCGGCGTACTGCACTTCATCTTCGATACCCTCAACGATCAGTCTCATTGCTCCTGTCTGACCCACTCCGGTGACGCGGCCGAATCGGTCCACCAGCGCCCCCAGCAGGGCTTCCATGCCTTGAGCAACGACGGTATCAAGTCCGGCAGCCTGGGTTCTGAAACTTGCATCGCGCCCTTCAAGACGCCAGAACCAGCGGGCACTCCAGCCTGATGGGCTCTCTCTAAGATCCAGCATCGCCAGCACACCCGCACCATAGCGCTCAGCGCTTGGATTGGCCGACTCCAGGAACCCGCCGCGGATGTCCGTTGCCTGTACCTCTGCCAGATCCTGAAGATCACCGAGCGGTCGAAGCACTTCCAGACCCAGCCGTCGAGCCTCGCTTTCGAGCGCCTGATCCAGCAAGGGATCGGCCTCCAGACGAACACCCTCATCGTCTTCGACCGCCAACCACAGCAGAACGGACGGGCGCGTCTGCCCCAGTCTGGACACCCCAGCTTCGGCCAGCAAGGCATCGACTCCGCGCGAATCAAACTCAACCCGCAGATACAAGCGATCCAAAGGGGTCAGCCCGTCGGCTTGCAGCCTGGTTCGGCGGACACGCTGTTGACTCAATACCAGCCGCTGCACATCGTCACGGGTCAGGGCCAGGCGTTCAACCATTGAGACACCGGTGAACCCGGTCAGTCGCGTCAATACTTCGTCCAGCGCCTGATTGAGGGGCACCACGGCTTCTGTGGCCTCGGTCGGCAACGGCGCCTCCCCGGTATACAGGGATCGTCCGAAGGCCTCATTGCCGGCCGCACTCAAAGCCAGCAAAGCAGCCAGAAAAGGAAGAAAACGAAGCGAATTCATAGGTCGCGAAAAGATACCACACAGATCATCTGCCAAAGCCCGCGATGGGCGACAATACAAGGCGGTTCGGACATGCAGGGTGTGATCGAGTGAGCGACGCTAGCAAAAGATCTCTCAGCTATCGGGATGCCGGTGTTGACATTGACGCAGGTAACGCCTTGGTTGAAAGAATCAAGCCGCTGGTCACTGCGACCGCGCGTCCGGAAGTATTGAGCGGTCTGGGCGGCTTCGGCGGACTTTTCCAGCTCGGCCAACGCTACCGGGACCCGGTGCTGGTTTCTGGAACCGACGGCGTGGGGACCAAGCTCCTGCTGGCCCGCCAAGCCGGCGTCCATAACAGCATCGGTATTGACCTCGTGGCCATGTGCGTCAACGACATCCTGGTCTGTGGTGCAGAACCGCTTTTCTTTCTCGACTATTTCGCCTGCGGCAAGCTGGACGTTGACACCGCAACGGCAGTCGTTGCTGGAATTGCCGAGGGCTGCACACGGGCGGGATGTGCGCTGATCGGCGGCGAGACCGCTGAAATGCCGGGAATGTACGGCACAGGCGAGTACGATCTGGCGGGCTTTGCGGTTGGTGCGGTCGAGCGCGATCAGCTGATCAACGGATCCAGTATCGACGAGGACTGCGTGCTGGTCGGATTGGCCGCCAGCGGCCCGCACAGTAACGGCTACTCGCTGATCCGGAAAGTCATCGAGCGCAGCAATGCTGGTCTTGATCAGGACTTCGAGGGCGGAACACTGGGTGAGGCGCTGCTTGCTCCAACAGAAATCTATGTCAGCGCTGTCCAGCGCCTGCTGGGGACGATCGATCTGCGCGGCATGGCCCATATCACCGGCGGTGGGTTGACCGAGAACATCATCCGGGTAGTACCGGAAGGGCTTGGAGTTCAAATCGACATGGGCAGCTGGACTCCGCCGGCGATCTTCGAATGGCTCGCCAATGAGGGCGGTATTACGCCCGACGAGATGCGCCGCACATTCAATCTGGGCATCGGTTTTGTCCTGATCTGCCCGGAATCCGAAGCCAGCCGGATCGCTGACCTGCTCAACTCGCCTGCACCCATCATCGGCCGCGTACGGCAGGCCAACGGCGGCCAACGCGTGAACTACACCACGTAACTTGCCTTTGGCAATGAATGAGCTAAACCGCCAGGGAATGATCGTGCTGCTCTCCGGTCGGGGGAGCAATTATCAGGCCCTGCATCAGGCACAGGAGGAAGGACGGCTGGGCGGCCGTATTCTCGGCGTTCTCAGCGATCAGCCGAACGCGCCCGGTCTTGCACGTGCCCGGGAAAATCAAACGCCGGCTGAGTGCATTGATCGGTCTCGGTATGCTGAACGCAGTGATTTCGAGTCATCGCTCACCCAGGCCATTGCGCAAAGCGGCGCCTACTGGATTGTGCTGGCGGGTTTCATGCGCGTGCTCAGCGCCGAGTTCACAAACCACCACGCCGGGCGCATCATCAACATTCATCCGTCGCTGCTGCCCCGGCACCGCGGCCTGAACACCCATCAGCGGGTGATCGATGCCGGAGATCCGGAGCATGGAGCCAGCGTGCAC
>JAZBPR010000013.1:0-9645 GCA_036351735.1 Wenzhouxiangella sp.
CAGAGCGCCAGCGGCAAGTCCTGCGCCTGGCCGGCGAGGGCTTGAGCACCCGACAGATTGGCGAACAACTCCATCTGGCCGAAGGCACCGTGCGCAACTACCTGTCCGACGCCATCAATGAGCTTCAGGCCGCCAATCGAATTGATGCCTACCGGCTCGCGCGCCAGCAGGGCTGGCTGTAGCCTTACTCTCCTCGGTCTTCCAGAACTCGCCAGACACCCTCACGCCTCGGATCAGCGGCTCCGTCGGTGCGACCATCCGGAAAAAACACCACCCCGTGCAGGCCGGACTCTTCGCCGCGACCCGGCCTCACCTCGACACCCAGCTCCGCCAGCCCAGTGAGAACGTCTTCAGGAAACTTGTCCGCCTCGCCATAGAAGTTATCGCCCAAGGTCACCAGATTGGGTAGGTCGATTGCCTCCTGGAGGCTCAGGTTCCAGGCCAGCAGGCCCACGATGGTCTTGGCGTTGTAAGCCAGAATCGCTGATCCACCCGGCGAGCCCAGTGCAGCAACGAGTCTATCTTCCTCGTCAAACACGAGGACCGGCGTCATGGACGAGCGCGGGCGCTTGCCGGGCTCAACGGCATTGGCGACCGGCCGACCGTCAATTTCGGCACGGAACGAAAAGTCGGTGAGCTGGTTGTTGAGGAAAAAACCACCCACGACCCGGCCCGTACCAAAAATGGATTCGACTGAAGTCGTCATCGTCACCACGTTGCCGTCGGCATCAACCACGACAAAATGACTGGTCCCCGTTTGACGGACACGGTCATCGCTCGCCCAAGCCAGTTTCGGGGGCAAACCGGCTTCTGGCAGTTCCCCCGCCCGCTTACCGATCAGCCGCGCACGCTCGGCGATGTAGTCAGGATCGAGCAGGCCTTCGACCGGCACATCCACAAAATCGGGATCAGCCACGTATCGATTGCGGTCCGCGTACATCAGGCGGCTGGCCTGAGCGAACTGCAGCCAGGCGACCGCATCATCCGGCCCGCGCTCATGGATATCCGTGTGCTCCAGGATTGCGAGCATCTGCAGCAATGCCACACCGCTGGATGGCGGCGGCGGCACGCAGACGCGATGGTTCAGGAATGCGCCGCACACCGCATCTCTCACCACCGGGCGATAAGCATCAAAGTCCGACTGCGACAGGGTGCCCGGGAGCGGCGGCTCGTGGCTGCGCTGAATGATCTGAGTGGAAATCGGCGGCTCCAGCAGCGTCCGCGGCCCCATTTCGGCCATACGACGAAGCGTCTGTCCGAATTCAGGGTTTCGCCACATCTCGCCTTCTGCGATGGTTTCACCCTGCGCGTTGGTAAACAGTTCGATGACATCGGCAACCTGGGCCTGCGGCCAGCGGCCACCGCCCGCGAACCGGGCCAGTCTTTGCGGCACGGCAAACCCCTGTTCGGCCGCCTCAATCGAGCGATCAAAGAGTTCAGACCAGTCCAGATTGCCGTATCGGCGCTGGGCTTCTCCCAGCATCGGCATGACACCCGGCACCCCGACCGCGCGCCCGCCGACGATCGCCTCAAACCAGCTCAGGGGCTCTCCGTCTTCCTTGATGAACATATCGGCGGTGGCCCCGGCCGGTGCAGTTTCTCGCCCGCTGAACGCGGTGACCTCACCGGTAGCTGCTGAGTAATGCAAGAGAAAAGCGCCGCCGCCAATCCCTGAGCTCTGGGGCTCGACCAGGCTCAGCATGGCCTGAACGGCCACCGCCGCATCCGCCGCTGATCCACCCTTGGCCAGGACTTCCAATCCCGCCTCCACCGCCAGCGGGTGGGCAGCAGCGACGCCAGGCTGAACGGGGTCTGATGCCAATACAGCGGATTTGGTCGGTGCAGCCGCCTCACCCATCTCTCTGGGGCCCGTCGAGCAAGCGGTCAGCAGAGCAACCAAGGCAATCGCCGCCAGCGACAACAGGGGTCTGGCGGACTGATCTAACGGTTTGACAGACACTAGTCTCGACTTAATCATGCAGGTGTTTATTGATTTGGGCGAAGGCGCAAAGCATACCGCAGCGCAGGAAAATACTGTCCATTTACAGCGTGCGTTGACGTCAATCCGGCCTGGCAAGCTACCATGGACGCAGTCCAACAACCCGCATTGATCCCCGATTTATGCTCAGAAAACGCACCAGCATCGCTTTGACCATGATCGTCGCTTTATCCGGTTGCGCGACAACCGGATTGGGTCCAAACAAAGTTCGTGAAATCAATCATCAGCATGTCACGGCTGTAGAACGCTTGGCCGACGAAGCTGGCGTTGAGGTGATCTGGGTCAATCCACCGACGCAACTACGGCAACGAACGATCGAATACAAAATGACGATCCAGCCGAAGCGCGATGAAACATCTCGGCAACAGCAGAAATAGCATCCTGCTGCGAAAGCCGCAGATCAAACCCCACGCCAGTTCATAAGGAGCATTCTCATGACCGACCATGTCTACAAGCAAATTCGCCTCACCGGTTCTTCAACTCAAAGCAGCGACGAAGCCGTCAAAAACGCCATTGCCAAGGCCTCGAAATCACTGAAGAATTTGCGATGGTTTGAGGTGATCGACACCCGTGGTCATATTGAAAACGGGCAGGTGCAACACTGGCAGGTCACCATCGAAGTCGGATTTACGCTCGAGGACTGATCGAGCCATCCTCAAGGGCTTGCTTAACGGCTGCTCACTGCGAGCGGTAAAGGCACGTGGATCAATCCGGCGATCACGCGCAGCAATTCGAGCTCTTCTTCAAGCACCGTGCGATCGTGCAAAGCGCAGCGCGCCAGCGCAGTCACCAGTTTTTGTTTGTCGGCAAGACGCAGTCCATCCAGCCGTTTGAGTGCCGCGTCCAGTCGGTCCGGCCATTGATCCAGATCAGGAAGCCGGCCTGAAACCTTGGAAGCGATACCCTCCAACCCAGCACTGAAAGCCGCGGCGGCAGCATCTGAATCCTCCAAATTGCCGTGCCGCGCCAGCAAGCCCATCACCAGCAACGCATCAGATTCCAACTCGCTGAGTGTTTTGCTACCACCCGGCCGAAACCGGTCGGGGTGGAGAAGAACCTCAATCTGGTTGGCGGTCAACCGCCCTAGAGCGTACTCGAATACATCGATCTGCCCATCAGCGGCGACCAGTTCGTCAATCAATCGGAGCAAGCTGATCCACTCCCGCTGCGGTCGGCGCCGCAATCCGGGAAACGCCATTTCCAGCAATGGCAAGCGCTGTTTCCGCGGCAGAGCCTTGCCCTCATCCCACAGCATCGCCACCTGACGCTCGCTCTGGCTGCCCAACGCCTTCGAAATCTGCAGCAACTGCAGCTCTCGGACTTCCGAATCCGAGCTGAGAAGCAGAAAACAAATAACCTCCTGCGCCCACTCATCCGAATGCGCCGCGCGCTCCAGCGCCGAAGGCATACTGCCAGCCAGGAGCGCCGCCATCAGAATCTGCTGCAGGTCAGGGTTGCCAATCTGATCAATCAGTTGCTCTGGATTCAGGGGAAGACCTCCCGGTCCTGCAGACGCTTTAGCCTCATTTGCAGCCGCCTTTTCGGCTTCCGCCAGACGTGCCTGAGCATGCCGGTCCATTTGCTGCGCCAAGACCTTAAGCTCGTCCTTCTTGAATCCGGGATCCAGCGCCAGAATGCGCTCTTCAAGGGGTGGATGGGTTGCGAACATCTGCCGGCCCATGCCTTTGGCAAACAGCATATGGCCGATTTCTTCGGCGTCGCTGGTCATGAATGAGCTCGCATACAGCGCGCCGATTTTTTTTAGCGCTCCGGAAATGCCCTGAGGATGGCGCGTGAACTGAACGGCTGACGCATCCGCCAGAAACTCCCTGCGGCGAGAAACAGCTGCCTTGATCCAACGCCCGAAAAACAGTCCGACATAGCCAATCACAACCACGACCAGACCGATCATGACAGCCGGCGCCGCATTGCGCGAGTCTCGAGCGAAACGCGCCGAATACAGAAGCTTCCGCCCCACGATCGCAAGGATCAGAATGCCAAACAGAAACCCGATGAGGCGAATATTGAGCCGCATATCTCCGTTGAAGATATGGCTGAACTCGTGGGCGATGACACCTTGCAACTCATCGCGATCCAGATGCTCAAGGGTGCCCCGGGTGACGGCGACCGCTGCATCTGTGGTTGAAAAGCCCGCGGCGAAAGCATTGATGCCCTGCTCATGCTCCAGCACAAAAACTTCTGGCACCGGGACACCTGAAGCGATGGCCATTTCCTCAACCACGTTGTAAAGCCGGCGGCGCAATGGATCATCCGTGCTTGGGTCGACGGCGGTACCGCCCAGAGAACGCGCGATCTCGCCTCCACCGGACCTGAGCTGCAGACTTCGATAAAGGCTGGCCAGACCGATCACGGAGGCCGTCACCACCGTCGAGCCCAGCAACAAACTCCAATTGGAAGCGATCAGGCCACCCGCCGACGGATCGCTGGCGAAGTTCGTCGCACCCAGCGTCAACAGAACCAGTGCATTGACCGAAGCGATGACGGCGAGTACCGCAAGCGAGAAGAGCACAACCAGAACTCGCGTCTGGCGCCGCGCGCGATCCTGGTGCTCGAAGAAGTTCACGGGTCAAACGGCCAGATCAATCTCCGACCTATTCGAAACTGACCTGAACCGCCTCACGCTTGACCGGGTCTTCAATCTCCAAAAGCTGCGCCGGCTGAAAATTGAACACGCCCGCCACCAGGTTGTTCGGGAAGCTTTCCCGAAGGATGTTGTAAGACATGACCGAGTCGTTGAAAGCCTGACGGGCAAAGGCGACGCGATTTTCGGTACTGGTCAGCTCTTCGGTGAGCTGCATCATGTTCTGGTTGGCCTTCAGATCGGGGTAGTTTTCCGACAAGGCAAATAGTCTGCCCAGCGCACCAGAAAGTCCCTGCTCTGCGGCCGACAGGTTCTTCATCGCCTCGGGGTTGGCCGGGTCATCAGAGGCTGCCTTCAGCTGAGAGACCGCTCCATTGCGTGCCTGAATCACCGCTTCCAGCGTTTCACGCTCGTGGCTCATATATTTCTTGGCCACCTCAACCAGATTGGGAATCAGGTCGTAGCGTCGGGTCAGCTGAACATCGATCTGGGCAAACGCGTTTTTGTAGCGATTTCTTGCGGCGATGAGCCGGTTGTAAATGGCAATCGCGAAAATTGCCGCCGCGGCGATCAAACCAAGGACGATCCACTCCATCCGCTAATCCTCTAAAGCCAGGCTGAAGCTGCCTTTATACCACTTGATCGAGCATGGCCGCCAGCAATCGACTTTCGGTCAATGGCCAGCGAATACCGGTCAATCGATCCTTGTGATGCCCGGATGGGTCGTTAAAGGATGCATTGAGCTCCAGCAACCGGCACCCCAGGCTGTGCCAACGCATAGCCTCCACGGCCAAACCGGGATCCTGCCCGTCGAACAGAACCAGCGCTCCTGAATGCGGTGCGATCCCGTTACCGCGCCTCAGAGCGAAACCCCATCGACCTGCGGCTCGCATCAAGATGCGGTAGGTCGGCGCACGCACCAGAGCAATCAACTCGACACCTGACAAAAGCCTGGTCAGACTGGGCGGTGAAGCCGTGCCGGTCGCGGGCAGCCGAAGCTCAAAGACACTTCCGGCCAAAGACGACCGGCGCAAACGCAAGGCGCCCCCCATACCGTCAGCCAGGCGACGGCTGATCGCAAGGCCCAGACCGGATCCACTGTGTTCCCGGGTGACTGTGGAATCCAACTGGCTGAAGGGCTGGAACAGTCGGGTGACCTGGTCTGCCGGAATGCCCGGACCCGTATCGCTGACCCCAAAGCACAATTCACCGCTGCTGGCGACCTCCGCGGTTAGTTCGACGCTGCCTGAGGGTGTGAACTTGATCGCGTTATTGACCAGGTTGCCCAGAATCTGGGCGAGGCGCCCTGCATCGCCGCAAGCAAGCAAGGGAAATGCCCCGCTAACGCGCAGCCTGAGGTCAAGACGCTTTTTTGCCGCCGACGAAGCATGCAGGTCGATGACCTGTTCCAACAATGGCATCGTCTCGAACGGCTCGGCCAGCAGTTGCATACGACCGGCCTCTATCTTTGAAATATCAAGGACGTCGTCGATGATGCGCTGAAGCTGCTGGCCGGACGCTTTGAGCGTGTTGAGCAGATCACGGGGAGCCTGTTGTCCGGCTCCGTCATTCAGCAGCTCTGCCATACCGAGCAGA
This sequence comes from Wenzhouxiangella sp., assembly GCA_036351735.1. GTDB lineage: Bacteria > Pseudomonadota > Gammaproteobacteria > Xanthomonadales > Wenzhouxiangellaceae > Wenzhouxiangella. The sequence continues at coordinate 6,198 of JAZBPR010000013.1, forward strand.
CCGTGCAATGGTGTGCGAATCTCATGACTCATGGTGGCCAGAAACTCCGACTTTGCACGGCTCGCGTGCTCGGCCTGATCCGCAAGAAGGCGAACCTGCTGCAATAGAACGCTGTTTTGAAGCGCTTGTCCAGCCACGTCCATCAGCAATCCGAGCGGTCTCTGGTAATCGGGCTTGAACCCTGAAGGTGCGGCCTGAAGGAGAACGCGGGCAATCACTTCGTCGTCTGCCTTGAGATCAACCGTCTGCTCTTTCAGGCCATCTACCTGCTCCAAATGCCTCAACCATTCTTCCCGACTCAGTTCGATCGGGCCATCAACATTCACCAACTCATCCGGCATAAGGTCATGCAGAAATCCCAGAGTCACGGCCGCGGCGCCTGAAAGTCGCTGAATCTCTTCTGCAACACAGCGCGCCAATGCAACCGGATTCAGATCACGATTCAGCCGCTGGATCAATTGGCGCTGGTCTTCGGCAAGCCGCCTCTTTTGCTGGACTTCCTGCAATTCTCTGCGCCGCAGGCGCACCTGATTGAACTGGGCCCCGGCGACGGCCATCATCAAGACGAAGGCAATCGCGTAGGCCGTCCAGGCAAGCGGCGAACGCCAAGGCGGCGGCGCGATACTGATTGTCAGTTGATCCCCGCCATTACCCCACCGTCCGTCGGGTCCCGCCGCCTGCACACTAAAACGATACTGGCCCGGACGCAGATTGCTGTAGTAGAGACTCGACTGACGTCCCAGTTCAAGCCAGTCATCGTCCCAGCCATTGAGTCGAACCCGGTACTGCACTCGTTCGGGAGCCACGTAAGTCAAGGCAGAAAACTCAAAACGGACGGAGTTTTCGTCCCAATCAAGATTCAGGGGACTACGAGGACCTGGAGTCAGAGGAATTCTTCGATCGCCCGCATTGAGTGCCCTGAGATGAACCGGTGGATCCATGGGTTCCAGGCGCAGCTTTTGCGGATCGATGGTGACCAGACCCTCGGTGCCGCCCAACAGAATGCGCCCATCCTCAAGAAGCGTTGTTGCTTCGCGGCTGAATTCGCTCAGTGCCAGCCCATCAGCGCGGGAGAAAGTCTTGAAGTGACCACTCAAAAGATTCAGACTGGCCACACCGGAACGCAGGATCAGCCAAAGTGTATCGTCCGGAGCAGGGGCCGGAACGATATTCAGAAGGGTGGTGCGTTCTGTCAGACCACCGATCTCGTAACGATCCGAGAGAAGCAGTCCGTCCTGGCTCAATGTGTACCGATGCAACTCGAAGTCGCTCCCCACCCAGAGCGCTCCCTCGTCCCAGACCAGGCTTCGAATTGGCCCGGCATCAAGTTCTAAAGTCCGTAGGAACCCATCGTTTTGATCGTAGCGATAGACGTCAGAGGAACCGGCCACCCAGAGTTGATCTCCAGGCCCGAACGCCAGTTTCAATAGTCCTCGCTCAGGCCAATGAAAGGGTGGGAGTTCATCGGGGCCATATCGGTGGCTCAGTCCGGTCAACAGGTCAAGCGAAACGAGGTCTCCACTTCGCATGCTGATCCAGACCGTGCTCTCTGGGGTTGGATGCAGTGCTGTGATCTGATCAGGCATTAACTCTTCCAGAGCGACGAACGGCTCAAATTGATCAGACCCGTCGCGCAGGATCAATAGCGATTGTCCGAATGCCAGCAGCAGGCCTACTTCAGTTTCCAAAAGCGCATCCGCCGCCGGCAGGCTGGAATCTGAGGCTGCAAGTGCGGGGTAGATCTCTGAAATGTTGGTGCGCTCCCCACTGGCAACATTCAGGCGGAATTCGTCAGCATCACTGGTCACCCAAAAATGGTTTCTGTCGCTGGCTGGACTGATGGAGCCGATATGCTCGCCAGCAGTCGGTGGGTTTGTGTCCAGGCCTGGCAAGCGCGAAAAGGCTGAATGGTTTGGAGCAAGATAAACAAGTCCTTCTCGGTGGACCGATAGCCATAAGCCACCCTCTGCATCAAGAAGGTGCGCGCCATTCAGGGTGGGTGCTGGCAGGGAATCCGGCAGGTCAGGCCGGGGCTGGATCAAGTGGCTTTGTCCACTGACCGGATCAAGCACCTCCAGTCCAGCGCGCGTGGTCAAGAACATCCTTCCGTCGGCGAAAGCGCCAATCCCGGTAATGAGGCCAGGTGCGGTATGGATAAAGTCGACTCGTCCATTCTCGACCGGCCCATCGCCTGGCGTCAGTCGGATCAGGTCCATACCTCGGCTAACGTAGACCTCATCGTCGTCGGATGTCCAGCCGTGGATGAACACATCCCGACTGCCTCCGCTTGATGCATCAAACACCGGCTGAAAACCCGTTGGCTGCGTGGACGGATCAAGGACGCTAATCCTGGCAGTCTGTATCAGCCAGATTCGACAGCGTCCATCCATCATCAAGTGGGTCTGAAAGCCATGGGGGCTGAGGCCGAACTCCTCGTTTTGCTCAAAGTGCTGAACGCTTTCCGTCTGCGGGTCGAACACACTCACCCCACCCTGGGCAAAGGCCATCCATAATCTTCCTTCGCAATCTTCGACCATCGACCAGACATTGCTGTCGATCAGTGGGCCGCCGAGAGACGCAGGTTTCAACCGCTCGCGAATCATCAGATCAGGCCCAATCTCGATCAGTCCATGACCCTCAACAGAGGCCCAGACCATGCCATCACTGTGAGCATGCAGCGCCATGATGTTCTGCGCCGGAAGCGCATTCGGCTCCGATGGCATACGAGGCATAAGCCTCAGCCGGTCGCCCTCATGCCGAACCAAGCCCGCCCGGGTGCCGATCCAGACATAGCCGAATCGGTCCTGAACGAAGGCTTCGACGCCAGGGTCAGGCAGACCTTCCAGCATGCTGATCTGCCGGAAAACAGGAAATTTCCCGGCGTGGAGGCCAGAAGAAGGGAGGAACAAGAGGGTCAAGACCCATGCAGCACCCACCCAAGAGCCCGCTCGGCCAACCAAAGGCCTCAGAAACAAAGCAACATCCGCCAACGCGCTTGTCCTATCCATCCAACTACCGATTTCAATATATACCGTCCAGTCAAACAAAAAAAACCCCCGAGGCGCGAAGTCCCCGAGGGCTTTATTTATTCGAGTGATTCCTTGTGCTACGGAGCCGGCGGCGGGTTATCCATGGCTTCTTCATCAGCCTGTATCGCCGCCTGACATTCTGCAGACAACTCAGATCCTGCGAGTTGTTGCGCGCGACAACCAGTCAGGAAGCGCTCTTCCGCCGCAGCTTCAAGACGCTCGGATTGTTCCTGCTCCAGCAAGGCCTGGCGGGTTTCGGTGTTGTCAATAGCTCGGATGTAGTTGCGCCAGTCGCGTGCCTGAGCTCTAGTCGACGAGAAACGCTCGGCCTGAGCAAAGGCTTCATCAGCCTGACGGCGCTGCTGTCGATCCCCGGGGCCGGCCTGGTTGAATCTGGCGTTGCCCAGCAACATCCAAGC
>JAZBPR010000014.1:0-2682 GCA_036351735.1 Wenzhouxiangella sp.
AAACAAGATCGTGGTTATCACCGGCGCCGCGCGCGGCCTGGGTGCTGCAATGGCGCGACAACTGGCCGCGCAGGGCGCGCGAATCGCACTGATTGATCTGCAATCAGAGCTGCTGTCCAAAACGGCTGAGTCCCTGCCCGGCGCGGGTCATCACGCGGTGGTCGCCAGCGTTGCCGATGAGCAGCAAGTCGAAGCTGCGTTTGCCGAAATTGCTGACCAGCTGGGGCCGGTTGATGCGTTGATCAATAACGCCGGTATCACGCGCGACGGGCTGCTGTTGAAAGTCCGTGATGGCGAGGTGGTTGACCGGATGTCGTTGGAGCAGTGGCAGCAGGTGATCGACGTCAACCTGACCGGCGCGTTTTTATGTGCTCGGGAAGCTGCGACCCAGATGATCAAGGCGGGCAAGGGAGGTGCGATCGTCAACATTGCAAGCATCTCGCGCGGCGGCAATTTTGGCCAGACCAACTACACCGCTTCCAAGGCCGGTATTGCGGCGATGACGGTCACCTGGGCCAAGGAACTGGCCCGCTATGGGATTCGGGCCGCGTCGGTCTCACCCGGATTCACGGCCACGGAGATGGTTGCCGCGATGCCCGAAAAAGCGATCGAAAAGATCACCGCGGGGATTCCGGCGCGACGCCTGGCTGAGCCGGACGAAATCGCGGCTACCGTCCGATTCATCCTGGAAAACGATTACGTCAACGGCCGAGATTTTGCCGTTGACGGTGGCCTGCGTTTGTAGGCTTAAGAAGAAATATAGAGGGAGCAACATGAGCGAACAAAGCAGCATGGTCACGCGCCAGGAATTGGCGGAACTAACACAGGAAATGAGCCGCATCAGCCGGCTGGCAGCAGAGCTCAGCCTCGGCCTGGCGAAACGTTTGGAACTGCCGAACGTCGATCCGCTCAATCTCAAGCGCCCACTGATTCAGGCGACCTTGGAAACCGTTCGCCATCCTACGCGGATCGTTGCCGCCCAGTGGAGCCTCACCCGCCGCTACCTCTCGCTGCTAAAGTATCTGGGGTTCCGCGCCATTGGCCGCGAGTCTGAGCCTGCGGCAGCGCCTTCGCGCGCCGACCGCCGCTTCCGTTCCGACCAGTGGGATGAGCGGCTGATCTTCGACCTGCTCAAGCAGGCCTACTTGCTGACCGCAGACTGGATGCTCGAAAACGTCGCGCGCATGCAGGGCGTGAGCGCCGATGATCGCCAGCGAATCCACTTCTACACCCGCCAGTTTGCAGAAGCGCTTTCACCGAGCAACTTCATCCTGACCAACCCCGAAGTGCTCGAGACCACGCGCAAGGAAAAGGGTCTGAATCTGCTCCGCGGGTTCCGCCGGCTGCTCGAAGACGTCCAGCGCGGCGACGGCCAGCTGCTGATTTCGATGACCGACTACGAAGCCTTCGAGGTTGGCAAGAACATCGCCACCACACCGGGCTCGGTGGTGTATCAAAACGAGATGATGCAGCTCATCCAGTACGCGCCGACGACCAAGACGGCCTACACCAAGCCGCTGCTGATCATCCCGCCCTGGATCAACAAGTTCTATATTCTGGATCTTCAGCCCAAGAACTCGTTCATCAAGTATGCCGTTGATCGCGGCTATACCGTGTTCGTCATCTCGTGGGTTAATCCGGACGAAACCCTGCGCTACAAGCGCTTCGAAGACTACGCCCATGACGGAATCTTCGAGGCTTTGGATGCGATCGAGAAAGCCACCGGCCAGCGCCAGGTCAATGCCATTGGCTATTGCATCGGCGGCACGCTGCTGGCAGCAACGCTGTCGCTGATGAAATCCCGCGGCGATGACCGCATCCAGTCGGCGACCTTCTTTACTGCTCAGGTTGATTTCTCCGAGGCCGGAGAGCTCCGAGTGTTCATTGACGACCACCAGCTCAAAGGGCTGGAGAAAAAGATCAAGGCCCAGGGCTATCTGGATGGCGAGAGCATGGCCATGACCTTCAACATGCTGCGCGCCAGCGACCTGATCTGGAGCTTTGTCGTCAATAACTATCTGTTGGGCAAGAAGCCGGCAACCTTTGACCTGTTGTATTGGAATTCCGACTACACCCGCCTGCCGGAAACCATGCATCTTTACTACCTGCGCAAGATGTATCTGGAAAACAAACTGGTCGAGCGCGGCGGGATCGAAATGGACGGCACACCCATTGACCTGCGCACGGTGGATATCCCGGTCTACATCCAGTCCAGCCGGGAAGACCACATCGCTCCGTATCCGTCCGTGTACAAGGCCACCCAGATTTTCTCAGGGCCGACCACCTTCATGCTGGCCGGCTCCGGGCACATTGCCGGCGTCATCAATCCGCCCGCGGCGAAGAAGTACGGCTACTGGACCAACGATGCGCTGCCGCCGGATCCGGAAGACTGGATCGATGGTGCGCAAGCGCATCAGGGCAGCTGGTGGCCACACTGGGATGAGTGGTTAAAGGCGCAGTCCGGCAAGCGCATCAAGGCCAGAGAGCCCGGCGATGGCGAATTGCCAGTGATTGAGGCGGCTCCCGGGAGTTACGTCAAGGCCTGACAGCATTTGCCGACATGCCGCCCGGCCTCGCCCATGGCGGCGGGTCGCTTAACCCGTGTGTAAGGTCTGGTTGTATCCTGAAGGCTCTTGATGCAACAGGTAAAATGAGAAGTCAGCGATGAAATTCATACTGGGT
>JAZBPR010000015.1:0-2397 GCA_036351735.1 Wenzhouxiangella sp.
AGGAGGGTGCGCGCTCGGGCATCACCGTCAATGCGATCGCACCGGGCTACATCGAAACCAGCATGGTGGCCAAGGTGCCTGAACGGGTGCTGGAAAAGATCGTCGCCGGCATCCCGGTCGGTCGCCTCGGCCAGCCCGAGGAAATTGCTCGCGCCGTCGAGTTCCTGGTCAGCCGGGATGCCGGCTTCATCACCGGGTCGACGCTGTCGGTGAATGGTGGGCAGCATATGTATTAGGGGGCTCAGGGCTCAGGGCTCAGATTCTATGTTTTGATTCAAGCGGTTTTGAGCCGGCTTGGGTCGAACCGCTCGCGATTTTGCATCAGCGAGAACGCGATGCGGATGAGCTTGCGTGCCAGGGCGACATAAGCCTGGGTGGATTTCATTCCACGCGTCTTGAGACGGTCCAGGTAGGGTTTGAAGTCATATCGACCGGCGGTGACTGCGGCGTTGTAGATCAGTCGCCGGTACTCACCGTCACCCTTCTTGGTGAGCTTGCGCTGGCCGACACACTTACCGGAGTCGCGGACCCTGACATCCATACCGAGGTAAGCCACGAAGGCATCGGCACTGCGGAAGTCTCCGCGATCAAAGGCGATGGCCAGACCGATGGCGGTGATTCGTCCGATGCCCTTGACCGACTCACAGCATTCCACCAGTTCCCACCGGCCCAGCTCTTTGAGCAGGGTCTCGGTCTGCTGTTCGATCAGGCTGATCAGCTGATTAAGCCGGGAGATCGTCTGGCGCAGTGGCGCACGCAGACCGCTTATGCCAGCCAAGCTCTGCTGAATCTGTTGGCGCACCTTGACCAGCACGGCGCGGCGCTTGAGCAGTTGCCAGACCCTGCGCTGGCGGGTATTTAGCGGCGTGTATGGCCGCAGCTCATCGTGTTCGCGATCGACGTAGCGAGCGATCAGGCGGGCATCGCAGCGATCGTTCTTGGCCCGCTGGCCCACGCTTTCACGATACTGCCGGATAGCGCGTGGATTGACCACATAGACCGTCAGGCCGGCCCTGTGAGCCTGCTCGACCAAGTCAAAGTGATAGGCACCAGTGGCCTCAACAGCCAGTCGGGCTGGCGCCGAAAGGGTCTTCAGCCACGCGCGAATGGCGCGCGGGCAGTTCTCGATCTTGTGGACGGTGGGGTCACCATGGGCATTGATCTGGATAAACCGGCTGTCGATGTCGGCGCCGTAGCTGATGAGCGAAACTGCTTGTGCCATACTCTTGTCTCCAATGTGAAGTTGGATGCCGGGGAGCCCCTTGAGCACAACCTTGCGATCAATCGGCAGTCTGTCGCTGCTAGATTCCTTATCGGTGCTTGAGGTGGGGGCGGGACAAGTCTGAGCCGGTCTGTGCAAACGCCAGAAAGGGTTCTTAAGTCCCTCCGCCCCCGGCAACTTCATACTCTCAAATTCCAGGATTCTGAACATACAAGGGCTCAAGGATAAAAAAGGCGGGCTGGAGTAGCCTGAGAGAAGGGGGATTTCAGAGTCTGATTCGAAGCTTCTGACGCGAAACTCAGTGACGCTTCTTTCCTGCGTCTGCTGACGAACCTTGTTGGGCGCCGGTTGCTATCAGCGCATCACGAAACTGGATTGCCTTGTCTGTGTTGAATCTGAACTCGATCACACCCTCCCAGTCTTCTCGGAAGATTGATGACTCGAAGGAGAGACACAACTTTTGTTCTTGTGGGCTATCGACATACAGGTTGGCTATCCTCGGGTCTTCAACAGAGATATTGATCTGTCGCTTCCCGTAGGTGTAGCAGGCAACTCGCACCTTCGTCACTACAAGGCAACCAGAAAACCCCTCAGTGCGGTGACGATATCGCTTGCCGGGGCCATTCACGTTCTTTGCTATGAACCAGCCACCGATGCCTTCGTCGAGAACAACAACGCCTTCTTGCTCAAGCACCGGACGTAACTTTTTGGGAACAGAACCAATCCCGAATAGCTGAAATAAGATTGTCTTCTTCACCAGGGAACCTATGTCTTCCAACGATTTTGCTAAGCGGCATGCGCAAACGCTTCCGGTGGAGTCCCAACAGGGCCGGATCGTACTTGGCCGGCTTGCTATACACCGAGCTGCTCAAGAATACGCTCGATATCCCGAAGGTCTGGAAAGGCCACGGGGTGGTCCACACCATCTCCAATCGCAATGAAATCATACCCCAGCTCCGCTGCGGCCCTTTGGTCCCAGACCCCATCGCCGAAGTATGTGCGCCGGGTGACCGGTCCCCGCGTTGCTCTTGCCTCCGCCAAACGCATGATTTCAGTACGTCTCATCGCGTCTGAGCTGGTCGCCAGAGCCAGGTTGTTCGGCTCAAGACCGATGGCGCGGAGTTTCAATTCAGCTGTTTCGGCCCAGCCACCGGTGGCAATGCAGACCCCTACCC
>JAZBPR010000016.1:0-17084 GCA_036351735.1 Wenzhouxiangella sp.
ATGGTGGGCCCTGCAGGACTTGAACCTGCGACCTACCGATTATGAGTCGGCTGCTCTAACCAACTGAGCTAAGGGCCCCTAGATTTTTTCAGGTTTCTTTAGGTGGGTTGGACTGTTCGGCAGCGGTTTCGGCAACGGGCTTAGGCGTCAAGCCTTTGGCTTCAAGTTCTTCTTTCTTCCGCTGCTGGATGTAGCTGAGATTTTTCTTGTACATGTCAGCGACGCGATCGACTCCGCCGGGCGCTAGAAAGCCTTCGTTTCCGGCGGCCGTAAATGTGGCATACACGCCTGAGGCAGCCATCATGGCAGCCGAAACCAGTTTCATATCAAAGCCTTTCTCATTGACCATATTATTGGCCATTTGGATGAATTCAGACATGGCCTGATTGTGTGCGTCGATCTGTTGTTGCCTGTCGGACATTCGATTTCCTGTCGCTCAAGAATTTGATCGCGAAGAATACCATGCCCAAAGCGGTGATCCGGCTTCAAAACCCTCTATAGGTTGACTTTCTGGCCTAGGCGGTGCACTTTTGCATGTTGGGTTCTCTCGTTCGCAAATGTTCTCCAACCATGCCGTCGCGACCTAGCTCAGTTTTCCGCGCCTTGGTGGGCGCGGTGGCGCTTTTTGCTTCGGTGAGCGCATTTTCGGCCGAGGAGATCCGGTTTGATCGACTGACGATGAGTGAAGGTCTTTCACAATCCTCCGTCGTCGACATCGCACAGTGCGATGACGGGTATATCTGGTTCGCCACCCAATACGGTCTGGACCGATTTGACGGGTACACCATTCGTTCATTTCGTCACGACCCATCCGACCCCAATAGCCTGGACCATAGCCTGATCACCAATTTGATGCCGGCGCGGGACGGTGGTATGTGGGTCACGACCGAGCGAGGCCTGAACCTCTTTGATACTCGAACGGGTCAGGCTCAGCGTTTTCCAATGGCTGGTGCGGGCATTGTGGGGGAGGAAGCCAGTCTGACGGAGATTGTCGCAGAGCATCCTGATGGGCGCTTGTTCCTGTCAGCCGGCGGGCGCGTACGGGTCTGGCGTCCGGATACTGATGAGGTCCATCGAGTTCCCTTTGCCGCTGAAGTTGAGCCGCAGCAGTTAGCAGACCGCTCTTCCGTTTTGGATCATCAGGGGAGATTCTGGTCATTCAATGCGGCGGGGCTATGGCGTCTGAGCGAAAACTCTTCTCAGATGGAATTGGTGCTGCCACTTGAGCAGAACCCGGACTTCCGAATGTTCAATGCCATGAGTGTGTCGTCTGAAGGCGCTCTGGCGTTGGCCGCAGACCATGTTTTTCTTCTACTTGACCCGACAAGCATGGAAGTTCTGGAGCGCTTGACCCTAGAGGATGTGGGTGGCGTCGACGAGCGCTTTAATGGCGTGATGACAACCGACGACGGTTTCGTTTGGCTGCCAACGCCGTCGCGCCTGCTGCGCTATCAACCGTCAGATGGATCGATAACGGTGTTGTATGACCAAGGGCGGCTGGACCCCACCGAGAATGCGAGGCAGAGGCTGTCGCTGAAGCAACACCCGAACGGGGATCTCTGGTTTTCGAGCCAGTATGGCCTCGCGCGTCTTCAAGCCGAAACCGGCAACATTCGCGTTTTCGGGCATGACCCCAGCGACCCCTTCAGCATTCCTCAGACGCTGCCGCAGGTACCTATCGCTTTATTCATCGATCGACAGGGCTTGGTTTGGGTGGGTACAAATCTGGGCGGCGTGGGCTGGCATTCGCCTGACAGCGCACGTTTTCGCCATGTCTGGGATGCCAGCCGACCGACTCTCAGCGCCATCCCGTTTGCTGGTCAGAATGTGGTCAGGGGCATTACTGAAACTGATGTGGATGGGCAACTGGATCTTTGGCTTGCTCTGGATCGAGCGGGTATACGGCGTCTGCGGCTCGATGCCAACGACAGGTTCCAGTGGTACCGCAGCTATCACTCTGCCGGAGAAGAACCATTCCGACTGCCAGGGAACGATATGCAGTCGCTGGTTGCCGACCCGCAACGTGGAGTGGTCTGGGCCTTGAGCAGCGAGCATTTGGTGGCAATCGACATCCGCTCAAGTGCAGTCATCGGCTCATACAATCTGGGCTCGATGCTGGGTCTTGCGACCCAAGGACAAGTGCTCAAGCTATCACGAGATGGTCAGTCACTTTGGTTGGGGACCGTGCAGGGGGTTTGGCAATTGAGTATTTCCGGCTGGCCTTTGCTGGAGCCTGTCGCAGGCACCCGCCACTTGCCAACACTTCGGGTGTCTGACCTTGTTGAAGCCCCAACGGGTGCCTGGGCGGTTGTGGGCTTCCAGGGATTTGGTCTCATCATTCCCGATCAGATTGAACGAGACCTTTTTATCCCGACCGGCGAGTTGCACCCTGAGCGTGACTCTGCGCTGCACACCATCGTTTCGCACCATGAAGGAGGCTGGTGGATTGGAGGGCGGGAAGTTGGGCTTGCCCACTTACGGTTCTTCAGCGGCGTCGGCGGTGTGCAGGATTACGAGATTGATTGGTTTGACCGATCCGATGGTCTGGTTGATGACACGGTCTACGCGATTTTGTCTGAACCAAGTGGCCAAATCTGGCTGAGCAGCAATACGGGCTTGATGCGGTGGGACCCGCAGACCAAACAGGTTCGGCACTTCACACCACTGGATGGCGTTCAGGCGCTGGAGTTCAATAGGGCAACGTCACATATTGGTACCCGCGGAGATTTCTATTTTGGGGGCGTCAATGGCGTCAATCGATTCAGGCCAGAACGGTTCCGGGCACTGATGCCGCCCCCACGTCTGCATTTGCAGGAGGTGCTCGTCAATGGGCAAACTTTAGATGTTGGCACTTCTGTCCCGCCTGCTATCACGCTTGCTTACGACGAAAATGATCTGGAACTGCGCTTTGTTGGGCTGCAATTTTCGGATCCACAGAGGGTTCGCTATGCCTACAGGCTGGAAGGCGTGGATACAGACTGGATTGACGGTGGAAACCGGCGCGAGGTTCGATACGCAAGCCTCCCGCCGGGTGATTACCACTTTCATCTTCGTGCCGCCAACAACGATGGGGTTTGGTCTGACGACCAGGTATTGCTCAGCGCAGTCGTCGCTCCACCCCCTTGGGCAACGGCTTGGGCGCTGGCGCTTTACGGTCTGCTGTTCATGATCGCCTCTGGGGTGACTTATGGAGGGTTTCTGCGCCGCCGCCGCGCACTGGAAGCCGAGGTGGCCTCCCGCACCGCGGCCCTCACCGAGCAGCAGGCCCTGGTCAAAAAACAGGCCCGTGAGCTTGAGCAGGCTCTGGAGGCAAGAACGGTGCTGTTTGCTAATGTTTCGCATGAGTTCCGCACACCGCTGACCTTGATCAAGGCCAGTCTCGATCGGATTGAGCGCGAAGGTCCCAGCCCTGAAGTTCTGGCCACGGGGCGCCGATATTTACGGCGTCTGCTGCGCCTTGTCGATCAATTGCTCGATTTCTCCCGTTTGAGTTACGAGCAGCACGAGACACCCGGCGAGCCATGGCCGGTTGGTCGAATGGTGCGATTGACGGTTGATGCATTTAGTCAGGTCGCTCTGGAGCGCGGTGTTGAGTTGCTGCCTGATGTTGAGCCCGGGTGGCGAACCCGCTGCGATCAGGAGCAAATCGAAAAAATCCTGCTTAACCTGCTGACCAATGCCCTGAAGTTCACTCCGGCTGGTGGTCAGGTCCGCGTGGGGCTTTCAGGCAGTGATCAAGGTGTTGAACTGAGCGTCGCGGATTCCGGTCCAGGCATTCCTGCTGGTGAGATGGACACCATCTTCGAGCGTTTCTATCGCGTGCCCGCCTCTGAAGCCGGCGCGGTCGACGGGGCAGGCATTGGACTGGCGCTGGTCAAGGAAGCGGCATTGGCGAATGGCGGGCACGTGCGAGTGGAGAGTGAAATTGGCGCCGGCAGTCGATTTATCGTCTTTCTGCCCGCGTGGCGAGACGAAAAGAAAGCAGCTGGCCCCATGGTTTTGTTGACCCAGGGAGAACGCTCGCGGGAGATCGAGTCGTTGCTTCCGGCAACTCAGGCTCTGGAGGCTGGACGAGCCGACGAAGCAAGGAGCACGCGGCCCAGGGTGCTAATCGTTGAAGACAATGCAGACATGCATGCGTATCTGGACGACATCCTCACCAATGCGTGGCGTGTCGAGCACGCCAACGATGGCCGGGAGGGTTTGGAGGCAGCTCGAGCCAACCCGCCTGAGGTGATTGTCAGCGATATCATGATGCCGGAAATGGATGGTTTTGAAATGCTCCAGCGTCTACGAGATGATGTGCGCACTAGCCATATTCCGGTCATGCTGCTGACCGCCAGACGCGATCGCGACACCCGCGTCCGAGGGTTTTCTCTGTCGGCGGATGACTTCATGGCCAAGCCGTTTGACCCAACCGAGTTCACTGCCCGCCTTGGGGCGATGCTGGAAGCCCGGGATCGGATTCGGGAGTTGCTGCGATCTCAATTCGCTGCGGGGCGCAGTTTGGAAACGGGCGATTCTGAGGTGGCTGAAAATGACATCAGTACCCGGGACCGGGAGCTGCTGGAGCGCCTTCAGGCCTGGCTTGAATCGAACTATCACGACCCGGATGTCAAAGTCACCGATATGGCAACCGCAGCCCTGGTCGACCTGCGCACACTGCAAAGGAAATTGAAGTCACTGCTGGACCGCACCCCTGCAGCTTACCTGCAGGAGTTTCGTCTGAAGCAGTCGCGAGCCATGTTGCGTGAGAACGGACGTGCCATCAAGGATGTGGCCGCCAGCTGCGGGTTTTCCAGTGCTCAGGCTTTCACCAAGGTTTTCGGACAGGTCGAGGGGATGCCACCCAGCCTCTGGCGTGAGACGCAGGTGACCAGAAAGCGTGCCTAGTGGCGTCGCTTTGTCGCGCTCTGACAACTCATTGTCGCCCCGTGATAACACGGAAAACCCCGAATCCCTAAACTGGTTCTGTCTCGGCAACTGATGATCAGCCTCCCGCTTTCGGGGGTTTGCAGGGCAGGGCTGATCCAGTCAAGGGGGAGACATCCAAGAGGGCGAAGGCCGGCTTCCATGATTGGGATGCCGGCCTTTTTAATGGGTTTGCCTAAGAGAGTTTCTGGTGGGCTTCAGTCGCGCTGGCGACGTCCGATCTGGCTGATCGGAATGCTCACTTCCTCTCCCTGAAGGCCGCGAACGGGTTGACCTGCGTCCGGCGCCCAGGCGGAGGCCGAGACAATTTCCCACTGGGCGGCGACGGGCTGAGATGGCTGCTTCTCAGGTCGTTCTGCAAGCGGCGCGGCCGGCAAAAGTCCGGCGCCGCAAAGCTCTGCGCTCAGGGCTTGATGGCTTGAATGTGTGGTGGTCAGCCAGTCCGTATCCAGGACCGGTTCGCTGAATCCCGCGCGGACTAGCTCTCTGCCCAGACCCTGCACATCGGTTGTCCACTGAATCATCAAGGATTGATGGTCGATCGATCCCCGCAGCGTGTCCGGACCGAAAGCAGAAATCAGCAGCAACCCGCCGGGTCGAAGGACTCGCCGGAGGTCTGATAGAGAGCTTGCGGGGTCGTTCAGCCAGCTGGGGGTGAGGTTGATGAACACGAGATCTGCGCTGGCCTGGGGCAAGGGCAGGGTGCTGGCCTCGGCCTGCAGTAGCCGGAACCTGGGTCGCCACCAACGCTTTCTTCGGGCTGCTTGCTTCAACATCGAGAAGCTATAGTCGATTCCGATCAGAACCGCCTTGGGATATCGCTGATGCAGCGCAAGGAGCTGTCTGCCGGTCGCGCAGCCAACTTCTATGACTGTTTTCGGCTCAAACCGAAGTCCGTCGAGCCTTTCCAGGAGCCGGCGACCCGCTTCTTCGGCCACGGCGGCGCTTTTTTCATAACTCTTGGCGATCTCTTGGAAAGAATCCGGGGCCATAGGCATGAGGGACTGGGTGGCTGCTGAATTGTAGAACACGCGGGAGAAGAGGCCCGCTACGCTATTCTTGGTGTTGGGTGCTGTGCGGCGTAACGAATGGTTCTTGATGGACTGCAAAAATTCATCTTCCCGCCGGTCTGTCTGATTTGCGGGCAGGCTGGACGGTCTGATATGGATTGCTGCGTCGGCTGTGAGGCGGAGCTGCCGCGGTTGATGGGTCAATGCAAGCGCTGCGGCCTGGAACTTGATACTGACCGTCGGCTATGCGGTCGCTGCAGTATGGCCTTACCGTCTTTCGACGCGACCTGGCCGGCTTTTGCCTATGAGAACGAGATTGAGAAGCTGGTTCACCGGTTCAAGTTTCATTCCGATCTGGCCGCAGGTCGTCTATTGGGCAAGCTTCTCGCCAACCGTCTCAGGGCACTGGGTGTGGAGCGGCCGGATGTAATGATGCCGGTGCCTTTACACGCGCGCCGACTGCTGATGAGGGGCTTTAACCAGTCAGCGCTGCTGTGTCGGGACCTGGCAGCGGAGCTGGAAGGTTTGCCCTGGGTCAATGGGCTTAAACGAATTCGCGATACCGCCACCCAGATTCATCTTCCGGCCGACCGCCGTGCGGCCAATGTTCGTGGCGCGTTCAGGCTTGCCCATTTGCCCGAAGCAACCCGCACTGTCGCGCTGGTCGACGATGTCATGACGACCGGCTCTACGCTCAACGAATGCGCGCGCGTCCTGCGCTCAGCCGGCGTCGAGCGCGTTGAAGTCTGGGTTGTGGCCCGCGCCTAGCCGCGGCTCAAACGCCCAGAGCAAACGATGCTGCGATCCCCGCGAAAATCGTCATGCCGACCCAGTGATTGCTCAGGAAAGTCTGAAAGCAGACCGCCGGGTCCCGCTGTCGGATCCGCCATAGCTGAATCTGGAACTGGATGAAGGTCAGCGCCACGGCTGTAAACCACGCCGGTGTGGGCAAGAATTGCAGTCCGATCAGGACCAGCATCGCAATCATCAGGCCCATCAGCCCGGCAAGGATCGGTACGTCGAAGCGGCCGAATGCGATGGCCGTGGACTTTACGCCGGCTTTCAGGTCATCTTCGCGGTCAGCCATCGCATATTGGGTGTCGTAGATGACCGTCCAGATCAGGTTGGTCGCGAACAGCCACCAAGCCATGGTCGGGATATTGCCGGTCTCGGCCGCAAAGGCCATCAGAATCGCCCAGCTGAACGCTGTTCCCAATCCAATTTGCGGAAAGTGAGTGAATCGCTTGAGGAAGGGGTAGGTGCCGGCCAGCATTGCACCGCCAATAGCCAGAAGGACCGTGAGCCGGTTGGTCATCAGCACCAGGCCAAGCGCAATGACAATGAGGACCGCAAAGAGGACAAGCGCCTGACCGGGACGAATCTCACCGCGCACCAGGGGTCGCCCCGCTGTGCGCTGAACTTTAGGATCAAGATCGCGATCGGCAAAGTCATTGATGACACAGCCGGCCGCGCGCATGACTACGACACCGGCCGAAAAGATCAGCAGGTTCTTCAGCTCAGGCAGGCCACCAGCGGCAAACCAGAGCCCCCACCAGGTCGGCCACAGCAGCAAGGCCATTCCAATCGGGCGATCAAAGCGCATAAGCCGAAGCCATGGGCCAATAGGCCCGGAAAAAATGCGCGTTGTCAGCCGATATTCCATCAGCTTGGATAGCCTGCGTCGCCGAAGCACGGAATTTCTCGATGCTGCGCTCCCGGCGAGGCCTCAATGATGAATCGCCATGGCGTTTCAACGTCTGGTTCTGCCTGATAGTCGACCCAGAATTGCGGAGTTGACTCGCGTTGAATTTCAAGCTGTGCGTTAAAGCCTTCCTGTCGCATTTCGTTCTGCCGAGAACGGGCGTTATCGATTTGAGCGAACAGGCCGACTGAAACCACATTTTCCATGGCGCCGCGGGTGACTACGTAGAAGTCTTCCATGCCTTGTTCTGCCAGTTCGCGCGTCAGGTTAAGCGCCTCGCTGCGCGACCCCGCGGGCAGGTATACCCACCAGCCACGATCCCGTTCGGACACGGTTTGCCGGGCTCGCACCAGACGCGTTAGCGGACGGAGTCGATCCTGCGCACGTTGTTGCGCAAGTAACGAAGGCAGTGGGCCAATGCTGAAGCACTTTTCGGTCGTTTGGGCAGACCCTGCAGCAGCGCTGGCTTCTCCGACGAGCACAAGCTTAGGCCACTGAGCCGGCAGCGGCGGGATGGCGGGTGCGGCAGGATCCGCTTGCGCATCGCCACGCACATAGACGACAACGCCCAGGATATTGGCGACCAGTAAAAAAGCCGTCAACCAGCGCCAGAACGGGTATCTCATCGGCGTTGGTCGGCCTTTGTGGCGGATGCCTGAGGGGCATGCGGGGTCATTTGGCTAAGGATAACCCGCGCAGGACAACTTGTCGTTGCGTGGGTGTCTTTGATTGAAGCGACTAAACGCGGCGAAGCAGCGAGACTTCGCCGCTGCTCAAAGCCCGTATCTGACCGTTTTGCTCAAGCAGAAGATGCCCGCTTTCATTGAGACCTGTCGCCCGACCCCGGAGTGGCTTTGCATCGGCACCCATGGCCACAATCTCCTGTCCATAAAGAACATCGCGCCGGCCCCATTGTTCTTGCAGTCCTCCGAAGCCTTGCTGTTCGAAGTCAGACAGACCCTGATGCAGATGACTGATCAGCAGTGCGGCGAGCCTGTTCCGGTCCGGGATGGAACTGACGGATGATGCAAGGTCAGTCCACGGCTGATCCGGTCCGGGTTGACCACGAAAGTCAATATTGATGCCGATGCCGATGGTGGCCGTCGGCGCGTTTGGAGAGCCTTCAATATCGACAAGACAGCCTGCCAACTTACGTCCGTCGACCTGTACATCATTTGGCCACTTCAGCCCCGTGACCACTTCACAGCTGGCCTCCAGAGCCTCGGCGGTTGCAAGTCCGGCGATCAGGCTAATTGCGCCCAGTTGTCCAATCGGTCTGTTGAAGGCTCTGCCAAACGACAGATAGAGTCCTGCGCCCGGTGGTGAGAGCCAGTGACGTCCCCGACGACCGCGGCCTGCGGTTTGTTCGTTGGCGACCACCACATCGGGCTTGCGGCCTTTCGCGCGCAGCCTGGCCATGTGGTCGCTGGTCGAGTCGAGCGTTTGCTCGACTTCAATTTGAAGCCCAACCGCATTCGCGTTGATCTGCTGGAGCATTGACAAGATAGCGGTGCGATCCAGCTTTGATGTTTCAGGATCGGAACGCTCGGGTTGAGGGGGCATTTCAGGCTCAGGAGAGCTCATTGTTTCCGCTTGAGCAAGCGAGCACGTTCAAAGCGGTTTTCCGATCCATCGCGGAGTCGAACCAGATTGCTGCGATGGGTAAAGATCAGCGTAATGGCAACCGCAATGGCCAGCATTCCAAGCACGGGTGGCAAGGGTGACGGACCAAGAACCCAAACGGCGGGGACCAGCGACAACCCGGCCAGAATCGTGGCCAATCCGACGTATCCGGTTCCCAGGATGGTGATGATCCAGACCAGAAACAGAGGCAGGATGCACCACGGAGCCAGCACTGCGATGGTGCCGACCGCGGTTCCGGCGCCCTTGCCGCCGCGAAAGCCGAAGTAAACGGGCCAGACATGGCCAACGACCGCGAAATACCCGGCCAGCGAGGCCCCTGCAAGTGCCGCATCTGGCAAGGAAAAGACCGATCTCAGCAGCCAAAGCCCGAGCAATGCAGCCACAGCGCCTTTGCCAAGATCTACCAGCACCACGGCGAGTGCAAAGCGCCAACCCACAGTGCGCAGAGCGTTGGTGCCCCCAGCGTTGCCCGAGCCCATGGATCGGATGTCCAGATTGCGAAACCGGCCGAGCAGCAGGCTGCCTGAAACTGAGCCTAGCAGATAGCCCAGAAGCGAGGCAGCTGCCAGCGCCAATGCGGTCATGTCACCTTCCGATTTTCAGGGGCTTGCCATGGATGAATACCGCACAACAGGGCGCCGGGTCCGGCATGACAACCGATCGCCGGACTTGCGTCTTCCACCCAACAGGCATCGACCTGTGGATGACGTTCCAGCAGCTTGCTCCGCAGCGTGTTGGCATCATCAATTGCATCGGTATGGCTGATGACCACGCGGTAGGTTCTCGACGGATCCATCTTCTTTAAGACGAAGCGTGCGAATCGTTCAACGGCATTGCGCCGACCGGGCAGAACACCGCACGGACCCAGTTTGCCCTTGGCGGTATTCGACAACACCAGATTCAGATGCAGGCTGCGCGAAACGGTCTCCATCCATGGTTTGATGCGCCCGCCGCGAACGCCCCACGATAAATCCCTGACGAGACACAGGGTCTGAAAGTCAGCCCGCGTTTTGGTGAGGTAGTCGACGATTTCGTCGCGGGACCAGCCTCGCGCCGCGGCCTCTGCCGCCCACAGCACCATCAAACCTTGACCGGTTCCGCCGTTGAGCGTATCGAAGATGCGGACCGCATCGTTCTCGAAGCGTCCCGCAGCGGTTTCGGCCGCCTGAAAAGTCCCGCTGACCGAGCTGGAGATCTGCAGGCCGAGGACCTGCAGTCCATGAGACGTCAGCAGTTCGAATTGCCTTCGAAAGTCCCCGGGCGGAGGCTGCGATGTTTGCGGAGGCGTCTCGCTGTCGCGCAGTCGCTGATAGAAATCTCCGGGCGTAATGGTCAGCTTGTCCAGAAACTCTTCATCGCCAAAATTCAGTCTGACCGGGACCACATGAATGCCCAGCCGCTCGACTTCCTCGGCCGGCATATCTGCGGCAGAGTCGGTCACAATGGCGATCTGGCCGTGTTGATTCATCAGGCCGTGCTGACGGGTCATGTCATCGGCTTTCTGCTGGCGGATTTCGCCATGCTTGCCACAGACCTGGAAGACTTCGCCGGGGGCGTCGGTATGGATATGAACGCGGGCCCGTCTGGCCCCGCCAGCAACCACTAGAGAACTCGCATCCAGTGCTTCAAGATCCTCGCGAAGTGCGATGACATCCAATTGGTCGCCGGTAATCAGGCACTCAGTGCAGAAGCGATACATGTCCGGAGCGTCGCCGTGCAGGTGCATAGCGTCGCCCGAGCTGATGGTTGTCAGATCGGCCTCTGTGTTGGGCACCTTGCCACTTCGAACATAGCGCCAGATGCCTTCCAGAAAATCGACAAACCCCTGAGCGCCAGCATCGACCACACCTGCCTCGCGCAAGACGGCGAGTTTGTCCGGCGTTGCCGCCAACGACTGGCGCGCCCGCTGCAGTCCGCGCTGAAGAAGTGCCCGGATGTCGTCGACGCCATCGCGGGTCAAGCGGGCAAGTTCTTCGGCAAAATCCTCAAGCACGGTAGGCAAGGTGCCGGGAACCGGGTTGGACATGGCGCTCCAGGCCGATTGGGCTGCGGACTGTGAGGCTCCGGCAAGGGCTTTGGCGTCCAGTACCTTGCTGTCGCGCGCAGAGTCGCTTAATCCCTGGAAGTACTGCGCCATGATGGCACCGGAGTTACCCCGCGCCCCGTCCAGTGCGGCCTCGGCAACCTGTTCCAGCAATTCGGACACCGAGCGGCTTTTAGAACGTTCCAACGCCGAGCGGACACTGGCCAGCGTAAAGGCCAGGTTGGTGCCGGTATCACCGTCGGGCACTGGAAACACGTTGATCTTGTTGATGTAATCGCGCCGCTTCAGTACGTTGGCGATGCCAGCGAGCAGCGCATCCTGAAATCGGGCTGCGTCGATGTGGGTGATGGCCAGCGCGCGGCTAGCCATTCACCAGATCCCGCACCTGCGATGCTGTAAAGGGCCAGGACAGCTTTTCGCCGGTTGAGGCATTCATCAGCACGGGAATCTGATCGCCGTAGCGGTCGGTCAATTCCTCGTCGTCATCGATAAATACCTTGGCGACTTCGTCTGCAAAGCCGCCCTCGGCCAGCAGGTGTTCGGCCTTCGTGCACAGGGTGCATTCGCTGCCGGTATAGAGGATCAGACTCATGATTCATCCGTCTGGAAACTGGATCGGGAAGTGTAGCGCTGGGCTGGCTTGGGGATCAAGGCGTGACCGGATGTGCGCCCCAGGCTGCTCTGATGGCCTGATTTGCTTGGTCTAGGTCGCTGATTATTCGCTAAACTGCGCGACATGGCCGTCAGCATTTTCGACATCTTCAAGATAGGGATCGGACCTTCGAGTTCGCATACGGTCGGACCGATGCGGGCCGCAGCGCTGTTTGTGCGCCGGTTGGAAGAGCACGGTTTCCTTGAGGCAACAGCGCGAGCCCGGGTCGAGTTGTTCGGCTCTCTGGGCCATACCGGTCGCGGGCATGGTACGGATCGCGCGGTGCTGTTGGGACTGGAAGGTGAAACGCCAGAGGACGTCGATCCTGATGCAATTGCTCCCCGGATCGAACGAGTGCTTGGGCAAAAGCGAGTTCGTTTGGCAGGCCGATACGAAGTCCGACTGGACCCGCGCTCGGATCTGGTTTTTCACAAGCGCCAGACCCTTCCGCATCACCCCAACGGAATGCGGTTTATCGCGTTTGACGACAAGGGCGAGCAACTTTTGGCGCGCGATTACTACTCGGTTGGCGGCGGATTCGTGGTCAATACCGACGACGCGGCATCGGATCGTATCGTTGCCGATCGAAGCCGCTTGCCTTATGCGTTTACGACAGGCGATGAACTGCTCGGCATTTGCGACGACGAGGGCCTGCGCATCAGTGATGTGATGCTGGCCAACGAAAAAGTCTGGCGAAGTGCTGATGAGGTTCGAGCCGGTCTGATGGCCATCTGGCAGGCCATGCAGCAATGCGTCGAGCGCGGTATAGAACAGACTGGGTATCTGCCGGGCGGGCTGAAAGTGGCGCGCCGGGCGCCAACCCTGTATCGCAAGCTCAAGCATCGGGCCCAGGAAGACAACCTCGATCAGCTCGACTGGATCAACCTGTACGCGCTGGCCGTCAATGAGGAAAATGCCGCGGGCGGGCGGGTCGTGACCGCGCCAACCAACGGCGCCGCCGGCATCATTCCGGCAGTTTTGCACTATTACCGACGCTTCGTTGCCGGGGCTGACGAGGACGGGGTGATCGAGTTCCTGCTGACTGCTGGCGCCATCGGCATTCTGTACAAGGAAAACGCCTCGATTTCCGGTGCTGAAGTCGGTTGTCAGGGCGAGGTTGGCGTCGCTTGTTCCATGGCCGCCGGGGGTCTGACCGCCGCGCTGGGCGGGAATATGGTGCAGGTTGAAAACGCCGCCGAAATCGGTATGGAGCATAACCTGGGCCTGACCTGTGACCCGGTGGGCGGCCTGGTTCAGATTCCCTGCATCGAGCGCAACGCCATGGGTGCGGTCAAGGCGGTCAACGCCACCCGCATGGCGATGGCCGGCGACGGAAAGCACCGGGTCAGTCTGGACAAGGTCATCAAGACCATGCGCGATACGGGTCGGGACATGAAGACCAAGTACAAGGAAACCTCGCGCGGCGGGCTGGCGGTCAACGTCATCGAATGCTGAAGAACCGTCCCGACAAGCCGGGTGTCGCGGTTAACCCGGTTCACTGCCTCTGTTGCCAAGTGACTACTTTGGTGACTATCATCCCTGTATGAGCGAAGCAACTACAAATCTGAAAGATGCCAAGGCTCGCCTGAGCGAGCTGGTGGATCGGGTTCAGTCGGGCGAGACCGTCACCATCACGCGTCGTGGTCGAGCAGTAGCACAGTTGACGTCCAGTCCCGCCGCCCGCCGGCCAATCGATATCGAGTCATTGCGCGAATTGACACGCCGGCTGCCAGAAACCGATCTGGACGCGGGTCAGCTATTGCGCCAAATGCGTGAAGAAGCGCGCTACTAAAGGTGACGGCCTCCTATCTGGATACCAGCGTTTTAGTCGCTGCGCTGGGCAACGAACAGCACACGGCAAAAACTCAAAACTGGCTGGCAGAGCAACCTGCAGAAGACCTGTTCATCAGCGACTGGGTGATCACCGAGTTCTCAAGCGCACTGGCGCTGAAGCTCAGAACAGTGCAGATCAAGGAGCATCATCGCGCTGAATGCCTGAGCGCTTTCGCGCGTTTGATCGAGCACAGTCTGACCGTGCTTTCCGTCAGCCCCGGCGATTTCCGGGCGGCAGCCCGCCTTGCTGATCAACAGCACATCGGATTGCGTGCTGGCGATGCGCTGCATCTGGCGATCTGCGCCGCCCATGGTTTGCGGATGGTGACGCTTGACAAACCTCTGGCGAAAGCCGCTACGAAGCTGGCTGTTCCGGCGAGGCTCCCATGAGTTGCGCGCTGCGGAATTGGTTCGTCAATTTCCAGGATGGGGTCCAGTCGCGCATCGTCGAAGGCAGCGGGCTGGTCTATGAGCGCGCCTCAGCATGAAATTCTCGTTTGATCCGCTGATTTTCGCTGCCGTGATTGCTGGCCTGGTCAGCGGATCGGAACTCACGGCCCAGACGATCTACAGCTGGACTGACGAAAACGGTATCACACACTTCACGGACCGTCAGCCGGAGACCGAACAACCGGTGACGGTACAAAAGGCGATTGCCGAGCCGGAGTCGGCGCTGAGCATTCGTCGCTCAGGGCTGGAGCAAGACCCGGTGTGGTGGTTTCGCAATCGACTGGCCGGGCCACTGTCGGTGCGCGTGCGCTTGGTTGAGGAAGAGAACGTGATTACCGAGCCGCCGCTGCCAGCTGTGTTTGTGTTGCCAGCGCAGTCGGAGCGAGAGCTGGTCACCATTGGGCCCTTGAACCCCTCGCGTTCGTGGAGCTACCGGTTCGAGACCGAAGCGATCGTTGGTGAGATGGGTGTTGTCCATCGACCACCCGGCCCATACCGGCCGCCGATTGCGCCGGGGGCGTCATTTGTGATCGGTCAGGCCTTTGGCGGAACCTTCAGCCACACCGCGCCGCATGCTTATCACGCCGTTGATATTGCCATGCCGGTCGGCACGCCGATCCACGCCGCGCGCGCCGGCGTGGTCATGGATCGGGAGCGCTACTTCCATCAGGCTGGGCAGGATCTGGAACGATTTGGCCCACGAGCGAATTTCGTTCGCATCCTCCACGACGACGGAACCATGGCGGTTTACGCGCACCTCGACTACGAGGGCGTGGCGGTGTTTCCGGGCGAGCAAGTCGAACGAGGGCAGTATCTCGGGAGGTCTGGCAATACCGGATACTCATCAGGCCCGCACCTCCATTTTGTGATTCAGAAAAACCGCGACATGCAGCTGGTTTCGATCCCGTTCGAGTTCGAAGGAGCCGATGGCAGAGCGGTAACCCCGCGTGAGCGGCTGCGCTTGACCGCGCCTTAGCGGTTTTTCTTTTCAATGGCTTAGCCGTTACAAATTTGACAGCGGACTCAATTCTGACTAGAGTTCAGACTAGAACTTGTTGGTGGGGTTTAATTGTGAAGACTTGGGCAGTCCAGGATGCAAAAGCGCATTTCAGTGAGTTTTTGCAGGCTAGCTTGGTCGAGGGGCCGCAGTTGGTCACCCGGCATGGGAAGGAAGCCGCGGTACTGGTGCCGGTGGATCAGTGGCGGCTGTTGAACGACCAGGTCAGGCCGGGCTTGAAGGCGCTGTTGCTTGCCGATCAGCCGAAGGCGGAACTACACATCCCTGAGCGCGGAGGCAAGCGTCGTCGAACCTTGCCGCCAAGCACTTGATGGCTTATCTGCTTGATACCAATGTTATCTCCGAGTTGCGCAAGCCCAATCCTCATGGCGCGGTTGTCGCCTGGATTCAGGAGATTCCAGAGCAGGCCCTGTTCGTCGCTGCGATTACGATTGGAGAGATTCAGGCCGGTATCGAAATCACCCGGACACAGGACCCGGCCAACAAGGCCGGCGAGATCGAGGGCTGGCTGAACGAGTTGGTGAGAACACAACATGTGATTCCGGCAGATGCAGCGATTTTCCGGCGCTGGGCGCGATTGATGCACGGACGACCGGATCATCATCTTGAAGATGCGTTGATCGCTGCGACCGCACTGACCCACGACCTCACAGTTGCCACCCGAAACCTCAAAGACTTCGAGCCCTTTGGCGTTGGTTTAGTCAATCCCTTCATCTAGAAATTCCGGCTGACTGATTACTCGGTCTGTTGTTCATCCATATCGCCGTAATCGCTGTGAGCCTTTTTCGTTGCGTTTGAACTTGGTACAGGTCTTTGGAGCAGGGCTTGAGCGCTCAGCACCTATAATGTCCCGCTCGCCAAACAAGTCGTCGATATGCCCCGCCTGTCCGAAGAAATCGCCCGCCGCCGCACGTTTGCCATCATCTCGCACCCCGATGCCGGCAAGACGACTCTGACCGAGAAGTTCCTGCTTTTTGGCGGGGCGATCCAGCTGGCCGGGTCGGTGAAATCCCGCAAGGCATCCCGTCATGCAACGTCGGACTGGATGGAGATGGAAAAGGAGCGCGGGATTTCGATCACCTCGTCGGTGATGCAGTTTCCTTACCACGACGCCATCGTCAACCTGCTGGATACCCCGGGCCACGCCGACTTCTCCGAAGATACCTATCGCGTTCTGACGGCTGTGGACTCGGCCCTCATGGTGATCGACTGCGCCAAGGGTGTGGAAGAGAGGACGATCAAGTTAATGGAAGTCTGCCGTCTGCGCACCACCCCGATCTTTACCTTCATCAACAAGCTCGACCGCGAGGGCCGTGAGCCGATCGAACTGCTGGACGAAGTGGAAGACGTACTCGGCATCGAGTGCGCGCCAGTGACATGGCCAATTGGCATGGGGCGACGGCTGAAGGGTATTTATCACCTGATTAGAGATGAAATCCATTTGTACGAATCAGGCAAGAATTACATGCGACAGGAGCCGCGCATCATTGTCGGATTGAACAGCGCGGAAGCCGATGAAGTTCTTGGGCCGATGGCCGCCGAGCTGCGTGACGAAATCGAGCTGGTCAAGGGCGCCAGCCATGACTTCGATCTGGACCGGTATCTGAAAGGTGAACAGACGCCTGTGTTCTTCGGCTCGGCGCTGAACAATTTTGGCGTGATCCCACTGCTTGATGAGTTCGTTGAGCACGCGCCCGCGCCGCAGTCCAGAGCTACCCTCGGACGCACGGTCAATCCGTCAGAAGAAAAACTGACCGGCTTTGTATTCAAGGTGCAGGCCAATATGGACCCGGCCCACC
>JAZBPR010000017.1:0-4029 GCA_036351735.1 Wenzhouxiangella sp.
CCGATCGACGTACAGAAGGCCGTTCATGACCTGATTGGCGTCGCCCCGGTGATTGAAGACAACCGATTTCTAATGGGCTTCTCGCACCTGTTCAACGGCGGCTATGCGGCGGGATACTACAGCTACCTGTGGGCTGAACGATTGGCCCGTGATGCCTTCGAGTGGTTCAGCGAGCAGGGCCTGCACGAGCGCAAGGCCGGTGAACATCTGGCCAGAGAAATTCTCTCAGTGGGCTCTACCCGTCCCATGGGAGCGTCTTGGCAGGCGTTTCGTGGCCGCGAAGCCGGGCTTGAACCGCTGCTGGATGCCTACGGAATCGCCGCTTAAAACCAGACTTCAGGGTCGGGTCTGACCGCTTCCCAGGACTCGATACTGGAAGGTCGTCAGTTGCTCCACACCCACGGGACCTCGCGCGTGCAGGCGCCCGGTCGCGATCCCGATCTCGGCACCAAAACCAAACTCTCCGCCGTCGGCGAACTGGGTAGAGGCATTGCGCACGGCGATGGCGCTATCGAGCGCGGCAAGAAAGCGCTCCGCCACCTCATCGTCTTCGGTAATGATCCCGTCGGTATGGCCCGAACCGAAACGGGCAATGTGTTCGAGGGCTTCATCCGCGCTTTCGACCAGGCGGATCGACAACACGGCGTCGAGATATTCGGTCTGCCAGTCATTCTCATCGGCGAGCTTCAGGCGCGAATCCAGCGCACAGAGTTCTGCATCGGCACGCAGCTCGCAGCCCAGTTCAGCCAGACGTTGAATGATCTTTGGCAGAACCCCAAGCGCCTGACGGTCCACCAGCAGGGTTTCCAGCGCGCCACAAATGCCGGGGCGTCGCATTTTGGCGTTGGCAACCACCTCGACTGCCATATCTTGGTCTGCTGCGCCGTGCACGTAGAGATGATTGTTGCCGTCCAGATGGGCCAGCACCGGCACACGGGCATCGGCCTGAACGCGCGCCACCAGCCCCTTGCCACCGCGCGGCACCACCATGTCCAGCCACTCATGCGCACCCAGCATGGCGCCGACTGCTGCCCGATCCTGGGTGGGCATCAGCTGGATGGCGCCGGCGGGCAGACCGGACTGATCCAGCCCGGCAACCAGTGCGGCATGCAGGGCGCGATTGCTGTGCACGGCCTCCGATCCGCCGCGCAAAATGACGGCATTGCCGGACTTCAGGCACAAGCCGGCCGCGTCGGCCGTCACATTCGGGCGACTTTCAAAGATCACGCCGATCACGCCGATTGGCACTGCCACCCGCTGAATCCGCAGGCCGTTGGGCCGGGTCCAGTCAGCCAGTATCCGCCCGACCGGATCAGCGAGTGCGGCGATGGATTCCAACCCCGCAGCGATCCCGTCGAGACGCTGAGGGTCCAGCGCCAGACGGTCGAGCATCGCAGCCGACAAGCCCCGCTTTCGGCCAGCGTCCAGATCTCTGGCATTGGCAGACAGAATGTCGTCGCTGCTGGAGCGGATCGCCGCTGCGGCCGCTGTCAAAGCCGCGTTACGGCTGGCTTCATCAGTTTTCATCAACGCCCGGGCTGCCTTACGGGCCTTGGCGCCTAGATCGGCCATCAGGGTTAGGGTCTCTTCATCCATCATTGCTGTGCTTTTACCCGCCAAAAACTAGAACAGCACCAGATCATCCCGGTGCACCATCGGACCGCGACCGGCCGAAGCCAGCGCCTCGGCCACCCGATCGCTCGACAAACCCGCGATCTTGGCGGCCTCGCCGGCATCGTAGGCACACAGGCCCTGACCACAAGGCCCCGCCGGACCGACCAGGCTGACCAGATCTCCGCGCTGAAAATCGCCGGTGACCGCACGGACGCCCACCGCCAGAAGGCTGGCGCCTTGATGGAGTGCGCTCAGAGCCCCAGCATCCAGCACGAGCTGGCCGGAGGGATTCTGCAATCCACGAAGCCAGCGCTTCCTGGCCATCAGCGGTTTTGCACCCGCCCGAAAGACGGTGGCCGGGCCGCCGTCGATCAGGGCGCCAATCGGATCCGGGTGCATCCCGGAAGCCAGCACCACCGGCACCCCGGCATCCGTTGCAATCCTTGCCGCGGCGAGTTTGCTCTTCATTCCGCCGGTCCCCAAACCGGACGCCATGACTTCTCCGGCCAACGCTTCAAGCTCGGGGGTCAGCTGCTCGACTTCGTCCAGGCGGCGGGCATCAGGATCAACAGCAGGGTCTGCGGTGTAAAAGCCATCGACATCACTGAGCAGAATCAGCGCGCTTGCACCCATGAGCTGCGCAACGCGGGCTGCCAGCCGATCGTTATCGCCAAATCGGATTTCTTCGGTCGCGACCGTATCGTTTTCATTGACAACCGGCACGACCTGATGGTCCAGCAGGGTTTCCAGAGTCGCCCGGGCATTCAGGTAACGCCTGCGCTGCTGCAGATCACCGAGGGTCAACAGAATCTGAGCCGCCGACCGCTTCTGATCCGACCAGGCTCGCGACCAAGCCCCGGCCAGCGTGATCTGGCCCACCGCCGCAGCCGCCTGCGCCTCGGACAGGGTGCGCGGGCGCTCGTGCAGGTTCAGTGCGATCCGACCCACGGCAATCGCCCCGGAAGACACCAGGAGCACCTGACCCGGCAGACGCGCCAGCTGTGCAGCCAGTGTTTGCATCCAGGACTGACGGAGCTGCCCGCTGGCATCCACCAGCAGCGATGAGCCGATCTTGACCACGACCCGACCTCCGCCACCCAGCAGTTGGGCGGCTGTGCGTCTGCTTCCGTCAGGCTGAGCGTTCATGACCAACAAGCGTTGTTCAAAGAAGCTGCTGGGTCATCTGCTCCAGACCGGGAGCTCCGTTGTCCAGATCCGCCTGCAGACGCAGCAGTTCCATCAATATGCTGACAACCTGAGCCGAGCGTTCGCGAATGCGGCCGGCCGGCAGATTGGCCTCAAGATAGGCCAGCCGGTCAAGACTGGCGCTGTGCCAGCTCTCGCCCTTGGGAAAGGCCTCGCTGACGTCGGTTTGCTGGAAGCCATCCAGCTCACCCAGACGCCAGTTGGTGGCTTCGATATTGATCACAGGCAGCCCCGCTTCATCGAAGGCAGCCTGGTCAGAGCAACAGCCTGTGCCCGCCGGATAGTCGGCATTCAGACCCGGGTTGATGCGCATCTCCACGCCCAGCTCCGCCGCAATCGCTATGGCCTGATCACGCATCGCGGCCGCTTGCGGATGGGAGCTCAGTGTGGACGGACCGGCATGGACATAGAGGTAGTCGCCGGTGACGATGCTATCGATATTGATCATGATGACCAAAGACTCTCGCTCGGCATCTGTCAGCTTGTCGACCACGTGACGGGCACCCAGAAGACCCACTTCTTCAGCGCCAAAGGCAATGAAACGAACCGTGGGTTCCGGTCTGTAAGCGGCCAGTCGCTGCGCCAGTTCCAGCAATACCCCGACGCCTGACGCGTTATCGTCGACCCCTTCAAGATCAGGACCACCGACACCGAGTGCGACATCGTCGGGTCTGCGTGCCACAGCCGTGTCGTAGTGCGCTCCGATAATGATCAGGCCCTCGCCCTGCCCTTTGATTTCAGCCACGATGTTCCGTGAAACCGCTTGACGTACCTCAACGTCTTCTCCGTCCTCCGGGACGAATCGGTAGTTCACGGGGAACTCGTCGACCACAGGCGCGTAGCCGAACGCACGCAATCGAGTCACCAGGTAATCGGCCGCTGCCGCTTCCTGCGGCGTGCCCCCCATGCGACCGGGGAATTGCCCGGCCAGAGTTCGAATTTCGCGCTCGGCCAGCGCGCCGAAATCATCCACCGGATCACTGGCCAATACCTGCAGGGATCCACAGACCGCCAGAGCAACTATCGCGCAGCGAAAATAGGCGGAATTGGAAAAAAAGTGAAGCTTGAACATGGTGGGGCATAGCCTCGACGACATCAGGCAAGATTGTGCCACGATCGACCAGTTCTTACGCCTGGGCGGACTCCTGGCGTCTGAGACGGGCAAGGATGACAAAGGTAATCGACCCGCCCAGGGTCAGAGCAAAAGGA
>JAZBPR010000018.1:0-8773 GCA_036351735.1 Wenzhouxiangella sp.
GACAGTGTTGGCAACAAGCTCGCGTGCTTCGGCCACAAAGCCGCCCAGGTCGCGGCCGGTGATGTCGACAAACACCCAGCCTGTCAGGCGCGCATTCTCAGACCGGATCATGGGCGGGCCTTCGGTGTAGGCAATGTCGGCCAGTTCGCGGAGTGGGATGTGTGCGCCCGTCGGGGTTGGCACGAGCACGTTCTCCAGATCCTCGGCGCTTTCCCTGAACGGTCGGTCGTAGCGCAGGATGATGTCGTAACGCTCCCGACCCTCAACGCTCTCGGCAAGCTTCATCCCGCCAAGGGCGGTCTGCACAACCGACTGAAAAACGCTCATGTCGATGTTGCGACGGGCGAGTTCGGAACGGTCAGGAGTAATCTCCAGATAGCGCCCGCCGAGAACGCGATCGGCAAACGCAGAGCGAACGCCGGGTACCTCGACAACGACTTCTTCGATATCCCGAGCGATGCGTTCTATTTCCGACAAGTCATCGCCTGTGACTTTGACTCCAACCGGCGTTCGAACGCCGGTCGAGACCATGTCCATGCGAATCTTGATCGGATAGCCCCACGAGTTGACCAGGCCGGGCATTTTCAGGCGGCTGTCGAGATCATCGATGATGTCTTCAGGGGTGATGCCGGCGCGCCATTCTGATTTCGGTTTGAGTCGAATCCAGCTTTCGATCATGGTCAACGGAGCCGGGTCTGTCGCCGTATCAGCACGTCCTGCCTTGCCAAACACGCTCTCGACTTCCGGCACGGTCATGATGACGCGGTTGGTTTGGCCCAGAATCTCACGCATCTTGGCTGCCGATGCGCCGGGTAGCGTTGTCGGCATGTAGAGCAATTCACCCTCGTAGAGCGCCGGCATGAATTCCGAACCCAGGCGCGAAATCGGGACCGCTGCGCTTAAGGTCAGAAGGACAGTAAGCGCAAGTGTGGCCCACTTGAAACGCAGTGCGAGGTGCAGGACCGGCCGGTAGATCGCTATAAAGAAACGGTTGACTGGGTTGCGTTCTTCGGGCGCGATCTTGCCGCGCAAGAGCCACAGCATCAGCACCGGAACAAGAGTGACCGACAGGATGGCAGCAAAAGCCATCGCGTAGGTCTTTGTAAAAGCCAGCGGCGAGAACAGGCGGTAGCTCTCACCGGTCAGTGCAAACACCGGCAGGAACGACACGGTAATGATCAACAAAGAGAAGAACAGCCCGGGACCGACTTCCTGGGCGGCAACAATCAATGCCTTGCGACGTTCGGCAGGCGTCGGCCGGCGCATGCCGGAGATTTTTCGTGCCGCGTTCTCCACCATCACGATGGAGGCATCGACCATATCGCCAATGGCGATCGCGATGCCGCCAAGCGACATGATGTTGGCGGTTACACCTTGGGCCGACATGATCATGAAGGCGCCCAATACGCCGAGCGGCAGGGTAATCAGCGCGACAAATGCGGCCCTGACATGCAGAAGAAAGATGAAGGTGACCAGGGCAACGGCAATTCCCTCTTCAATCAGCTTTCGGCTGAGATAGGACACGGCGCCTTCGATCAACGGCGAGCGGTCGTACACCGTGACGATTTCCACCCCAGGTGGCAGTCCACGCTCAAGTTCGGCCAGGCGCTCTTGAATGCGGTCGATAACCTGCAGCGCGTTCTCGCCATCGCGCATGATGACAATGCCGGATACGGTTTCGCCTTCCCCATCCAGTTCGACCACGCCGCGGCGCAGCGCCGGGCCTTCAACAATGCGCGCGATATCGCCCAGGGTCACCGGCGTGCCATCCTCGGCGTACACGACCACGGCTTCCAGATCATCGCGGTTGTCGACGTACCCGGACGAGCGAATGACGTATTCGGTCTCGCCCTGCTCAATCACTCGACCGCCAACCTGGCCGCTGGCGGCGCGCACGGCGCTTGCGATCCGAGAGATCGGAATGTCGAAGGCGCGCAGACGGTTGGGGTCAATGAGAACCTGATATTCGCGGACAAAGCCGCCGACCGAGGCGACTTCTGCAACGCCTTCCACGCCGGACAGCTCGAGCTTCAGGAACCAGTCCTGAATCGATCTAAGGTCTGCCAGATCATTCTGGCCGGTGCGATCGACCAGTGCGTACTGATAGACCCATCCAACGCCGGTTGCGTCCGGCCCAATACGGGGTATGGCACCTTCCGGAAGTGTGCCGCCCAATCGTGACAGAGCCTCCACCACGCGGGAACGCGCCCAGTACAGGTCAACATCATCTTCGAAGATCACGTAAACGAAGCTTGTCCCGAACATGGATGAGCCTCGCACGTCCTTGGTTCTGGGTACGCCGAGAAGATTGGTAGACAGCGGGTAGGTGACCAGGTCTTCAACGATCTGGGGTGACTGGCCGGGAAAATCGGTGCGAATGATGATCTGGGTGTCGGTCAGATCGGGAATTGCATCCAGCGGTGTACGCTCAATCGACAGCCAGCCGGCCACGCAAAGCCCTGCGGCCAGGATCAGTACGATGATGCGGTTGTTGACCGACCATTCGATGAGCTTGGCGACGCTGGATTCCGACGGATCGCGACCAGCGAGATTGTGCTTGTCTGACTCGTTCATGGCGTGACCTTATCGGTGACCGGCATGAGGATCGACAGCCTGAACGTCATCTTGGGCGGAAGAGTTGTCCATTTCAGCCATTGGGTCTGGCCATGGCACGATCTCGGCCTCGCCGTCTCCATACGGACTGAGCTGTCTGCCTGTTAGCTGAAGCCAAAGACGGCCGCTCTGTGTTTCTCGGTACAGGGTCAGACCGTTGTCGCGATAATGAATCGGTGCGCCGTCCAGCAGCCAAGGCTGCAGTGCGTCCATCAGCTTGGCCAGTTCGACCGCCAATGCTGGCCCGAAAGCGGCGTCCTTGGCGGCAGACAGCGCGGCCTGCGCCTCATCGATGATCGGGACCAGCTTGCTGTTGGAGAATCTTTGCTTTAACTGGTCACCCGCTGCGATGGCGGGATCAAGGAAGAACGGGTCGATCTGATAGCGGTCGACCAGCGCCTCGTGGAGATAGAGTCCGGCATCAACAATATGATCAATCATGGATAACGCGGTTGAATCCACCGGTAGTTCGGATAGGGGCGTATCCGGATCAATGGTCGGTCCACTCATCCGGCTGAAGCCTTCGCGCAGATTGACCTCCGAGTCAAGCAGGAACTGCCCGCTGACGACAACCCGTTCACCGGGTTCCAGACCGGCCAGGATTTCGGTTCGACCTGCGGCTGAAACGCCGGTTTCGACATCACGTGGCGCGAACCTTCCATCGTCGAGGGCGAGAATGACGTGACCGCCGCGGCTGGA
The DNA here is from genome assembly GCA_036351735.1 of Wenzhouxiangella sp. GTDB lineage: Bacteria > Pseudomonadota > Gammaproteobacteria > Xanthomonadales > Wenzhouxiangellaceae > Wenzhouxiangella. The sequence goes on from JAZBPR010000018.1 coordinate 3,313, forward strand.
TCGCAAGACGGCTTCGCTAGGAACCGAAAGTTTTTCACCTTCATCAACAGAGAATGCGACATCGGCAAAGGCGCCAGGCCTTAAGTAGCCGGCTTCGTTGTCAACCACAATCCGCACTTCCAGAGTTCGCGTCTTCGGGTCGATGGTGGGATAAACGTAATCGACGCGCCCTTCGCGAGGCGCGTTCGGTGCGCTTGGGAAACTCAGTGTGACCGGTATACCGGTAGACACGTAGGCGACGTCTTCTTCAGCGATATGCGCCTTCACCCAGACGTCGGCGTAAGACTGCAAGCGCAGGACCGCGTCACCGGGTTTGACGTAGAGCCCGTCGCGGGCTTCCAGCGACTGCACGATTCCACCCGCCTCTGCATAAACCGGGATGCGTTCGATCAAACGGCGTTCGCGCCGCAGATTGTTGATGGTGGCGCGCTGCATGCCCAACGAGCGTAATCGTTGTTCGGATGCCCCGATACGGGTTTCGTTGCCATTCTCCAGTGCTGTAAGGAAATCGCGTTGCGCCGCGATGAGCTCAGGGCTGTAGATGCGATAAAGCAGCTGTCCAGGGCGCACAGAGTCGCCTTCGGCGGTGACTACCAGATCCTCGATCCATCCTTCAAATCGGGACGCCGAAATGGCTTCCCGTCGGGTGTTTGGTTCCACATTCCCAAAGGCTCGCACCACCCGCCCGAACTCTGCCGTGGCCGCTTGAGCTGTCCTTACGCCCATGGTCTGGATCATTTCGGGTGAAACGGCGATCCCGGAAGATTCCCCGCCTGCGTCTTGCGAACCGGACTCCATAGGGACCAGGTCCATGCCGCAAATCGGACAGCCGGCATCTGGATCTGATGAAATGTAGTGGGGATGCATGGGGCAGGTGAACTGCGCTTCGGCTTGCCGCGCTGCCACCGGTTGCATGCCGAAGCCTGCAAGCGCCAAAACGCTCAGGAGAACCAGAGTTGAAGGCACGATATTCTTCATGGCTGTACCACCATTGCATTAAGACGAGCGATCGCCGTGGCAGCTCGCGACTCCTCGATCGCGATTTCTGCCTGCAACTTCAGGACTGCAAGCTGTCCGTAGATGATTGGAGCGTAATCGCCAGAGCCGGACTCATAGAGGCTCAACTGTGACTCGATTTCATCTTCAACGGCCAGGATCTTGCGCCTGAGGACTTCAATGCTTTCGTTTGCGGCTTGCAGCACGGCCTTTTCGGACTCGAATCTGGCCTGTGTATTTCTTTTAACGGCCCGATGATTCATTTCCGCTGAACTCCGTTCGGCTTGGGCTGCGCGCAGGCGCGGCTTCTGGCTGCGTGCGGCCCATAGCGGAACGCTGAAGGTCACACCTGCCGATACCCAGTCGTCGCCATCAAATGTTGCACCTGATTCACGCTGCTGATAGCTCAATTGAAGCCCCCAGTTCGGACCCCAGGCAGCCTCCGCTCCTTTGACAGCATGATTGGCAACATCAATACCAGCTGAGGCGATCCGCACCGCATGAAATTCGGTCGCTTCCGGGGACCGATTCGCAAGATCAATTTGAGGAGAGGGCGTTGCAGGAATGTATCCGACAAGATCCATCAGCTCGGCATTGATTTCACGCTCTTCGCGGAGCAGTTCCACGATGGTTCGGGCGACTTCAGCGCTCTCGGCTTCAATTTCTGCAAGGCGGAAGACAATTGCTCGGCCTGCGTCAATTTCGGAGGTCACGACATCGAGAAGCTCATCGTATTTCTCTGCCCGGATATTCGCCAACTCCATCTGACGAGCAATCCGGTCTTTCGAGTACAGAAGAGCAGCTAGTTCGCCTTCCAATTGGGCCAGCCGCGCATCGCGCACCATCTCCAGTTGAGTGGCCCTCGCGCTTCTCTCGCGGCCGCTGGCTTCTCGTCGTGCGCCATTGGGAATCTCCTGTCGAACAGTGATCGCCTTGTTGGTCGGCAAGTACTCCGAGAACGAGCGATCAGCGATCGGGAAATTGTTAATGCCCAGAGAGAAGACCGGATCGGGCAAGGATTGGGCTGCTACCGACAGTTCACGGTTCGCGTCGGCTCGAAAGTCCAACTCTTGTATCGATGGGTGGTCTTTCAGCGAGTCTTTCAGGTCGTCCCAACTTTGGGAGGACGCGAACGGGCTGAGGCACAGGCAAGCTGCGGCCAGGCACAACGTCATCCATCTCGATTTGCTTTGCATTTTTGAGCGCCATTTCTAAATTGAAATACCAGGGTTTCACCGCCGTCTGGCGGAAAAACAACGGATCTCAAATCAAAAGACGCTCTTTCAGGCTTATCGGTGTTTGGTGGGCAAACGGCTCAACGTCAGCTTGATCACTGAACGGTATCGGTGGAGACGTCGCGAACAACATCCCGAAGCTCTGAAGCGCAATGTGGTCGCTGGTCTCATCAGGGTCGATGGTGCCTGATGCAGTCTTAAGTTCGGGATTCAGATGGTTGATTGGGGTAAGCGCACAATCCCCGACGCTGGAGCAGCTGTCAGTCTCAGACTCTGGCTCAGGGTGATGGTGGCCTGTTTCGGCAAGGTGCCCGTGACAGGGCGGCGCCTCTTGCGCCTGGTCATGCTGTTGTGAGTCCACGTGAACCAGACAGCACGCAAGAACCGGCTGAGCCATGACGATGGCAGCCAGAAGTGCTGTAAACAGGAGTTTTACACGCTTCATCCGGCCATTATTCGCTGGCGAAACGGAAAATGTCAAATGCGCCAGTAGCCGCAATGATCACTGTTATCTGCTGGGATGAGCCATCTTTTGCGGCTCGGCTTACATCGCGGGATTGTCTGCGTTACCCTGTAGAAATGCTCAATAAATCATACACATCGAAGAGCTTAGACCGTTCAGGCTCCGCTCATTACAGACAGATTATCGAATCCTTCGGAGCAACGGTCTCAAATCTTGATCCCATCGGTGCTCAGGTCCAAGGCATAGATCTGTCCGCCCCACAGCCCCCTGAAGACGTCTTGCAGGCGCTGGAGTGCCTCATGGCGCAGCGGGGATTTCTGGTTTTCAAAAGCGGTGAGGTTCTGGATCCGGAGGACTTCCTGCGGGCGAGTACCTGGTGGGGTGGTAAGGAACTTCACAGCACCCATGGCGTGCATCCGGCCACTCCCAAAGGCAATCGCCACCTGTTTCGTTTGTCCAACGACCCACGTCACGGGATCCTGGGTGTGGGTCCGCAGTGGCACAACGATGGAAGTTTCAACGCGGACACGTTTTCTCACGCCGGCTATCACATTGTCCGTCCGGCCGAACATGGCGGTGGCACTTGTTTCGCCCATCAGGGTGCAGCCTTTGATGCTCTGAGCCAGGACCGTCAGGCCTACTGGCGCCGTCTATCGTCGGTCAACTCGACTTCAGGGGTTGTCCATCCAGCCGTGCACCGCCATCCAATCAGCGGGCGTTTGAGTGTTTGGCTGCACCTCGGGATGACCGGTGCCGTCATCGAGAAACTCGATCAAGACGACGGATTCAGGCTGCTGGATCAACAGGAACTAACCGATCTATGCCACGAGTACAACGATCTGCTCAATGCCGGCTTTGAAAATGGCTATGCGATTGCCTATGAATACCTGGAGAACGACTGTATCTTTATTGACAACCTGGCCGTAGCCCACCGCGCTTCACCTGAAGCCCATCTGCCAGTTGAAGGGCAAGGCCTTAGAATCCTGCATCGAAGCACGGTGCGGGGTGTTGAAAACTTCGAGCCGGACTTCGGGCTGCCCCAGTACCTGAACATCCGCGGGCCGAGCCCCCTCGGCCCGGGTATCTGGCAGTCCGGTGGCCTTGGCTTCCGCTGGGATGAGCAGATTCCAATGCAGAATTGATCGTAGATCGATCTGCGATCAATTGAGTTGGCCGATCAATCCAGAGACTTAATGATGGTCAGGCGCTGAATTTTATACAGCGGGACTTGAACGCCTTTCCTGCTCCTCGTATTGATCACCAGAGGACTGTTGAGGTTGGCCCGGATACCTCCGATGGTTTCGGTGACTTCCTGGGTGCCCGTGGCCGGCGTTTGTTTCGAAAGAACCACCGCGACTACGAGATCATCGTTTTCTTGCACATCGATCATCTCCGACTGTTCATCAGACAGTGAAAACTCGTAGCCGATGCCCAGCAGTTCCGGTTCCATGACCGACAGGCAAATGCTGTCGTCATCAACAGATTGAAACCAGTGGACAGTCGGTTTGCCTTCCTCGTGGAAGACCTTGAATCGGACCGCGTCTTCCAGTCCAGGCAGGCCCTGAGGAAACGTAATCAGGTCCGCGTCCTGTATATCCTGAGGGCCAAAAAGTGTGGTGTTGATCTGCATGCCTGTCTCCTCCTCGTTAATGGAATAGAGACTAGCATATGCGGCTTGGAATTCGCCCCGGTGATGGGCAGCAACTCGATCAGCCAATGCCTTCCAATTGACTCTGCTCGGGCCTCTAGTCATGCTTGGGGCCTTCCGGTCCTCTCGGCACTTGATCATGTACAGCCCACGTCATTTATTTCGTGTTGCGCGTCGCGGTCTGGCGGACATGATTCCCGCGCTCAGGCAGGCGCTTAATGCGAATCCGGATGACGATCAGCTCGATCGATTGTTTGGGTCACGCCCCAGAGTGGCCATCTTGTTGATCACGCTGATCGGCCTGCTCATCGGTTATGGCCTGCAGTCAGCCCTCAACAACATCTGGATCTTTCAGCTTGTCCACCTTCCGGCCGTTCTTTTCGGCGGCCTGTATGCGCTGCTCTACCGGAGATACCTGTTCCAGGACCCTGCGGCGGACAAGGACGACTTTCCATGGCTTGCAGGTGCTCTCATTCCTCCTGCGGTTGCCCTGGTGGTCGTGGCTTTTCTGAGCCGTGCGGTAAATGGTTTTGAGGCTTTGGGCGGCGCCCCCGGCTGGACCGTGATCGGCGAGGTGCTCGATGCCATGGCCGACTCATTGAGTGTGGCAGCAGGACTGACCATTGGCGTGGCTGCGCTTTGCTACAGCCAGCGCTGGAGTGAAGCGATCAAATCGCTGATCCGCCGGCTCGTTGTGTTCAAGATTGTGGTCTGGGTGATGGTTCTGATCTTTGTCGAGATTGGTATCGTCGGGCCCATTCTCGGTGCTTTGGTCGAAGGCCTGCTTGGGATCAACCTGCCCCACTGGCTCGGCGATTTTTCGGATCAACTCAGCTATGCGTTATTGATATCAGTCATTTATCTCGCCATCATTGGCGGCACCTGGACGGCCTGCAGCCGCGCCTTTCCGAAACTGCTGGCCCAGGGCGAGGTCGATATTCTTCAGGAACTAGAGACCATGGCTGAGCCGCCTTCAAAGCGTCGAGAGCGGGCGCGCAAGGTCCGCGCCGCTGAGAGGAAGCGGGCTTTGAAGAGCAGGGATAGCAGTCGCTGATCGACCGTTTGGCGGAGCAGTACTGACGATATTCACGTTTCCAACAGTATGTGGACTGAATGCTC
>JAZBPR010000019.1:0-23408 GCA_036351735.1 Wenzhouxiangella sp.
AATACCCCGACGCCTGACGCGTTATCGTCGACCCCTTCAAGATCAGGACCACCGACACCGAGTGCGACATCGTCGGGTCTGCGTGCCACAGCCGTGTCGTAGTGCGCACCGATAATGATCAGGCCCTCGCCCTGCCCTTTGATTTCAGCCACGATGTTGCGTGAAACAGCTTGGCGTACCTCAACGTCTTCTCCGTCTTCCGGGACGAATCGGTAGTTCACGGGGAACTCGTCGACCACAGGCGCGTAGCCGAACCCACTCAATCGAGTCACCAGGTAATCGGCCGCTGCCGCTTCCTGCGGCGTGCCGCCCATGCGACCGGGGAATTGCCCGGCCAGAGTTCGAATTTCGCGCTCGGCCAGCGCGCCGAAACCATCCACCGGGTCACTGGCCAATACCTGCAGGGATCCACAGACCGCCAGAGCAACTATCGCGCAGCGAAAATAGGCGGAATTGGAAAAAAAGTGAAGCTTGAACATGGTGGGGCATAACCTCGACGACATCAGGCAAGATTGTGCCACGATCGACCCGTTCTTACGCCTGGGCGAACTCCTGGCGTCTGAGACGGGCAAGGATGACAAAGGTAATCGCCCCGCCCAGGGTCAGAGCAAAAGGAAACACCAGCACCCAGCGCCCCAGGCCGGGCCCTTGCGCTTCGAGGGTCTGATAGACCAGCACACCCGCCAGCGGCGCCAGCAGACCGCGCAAGCCCGTCAGCGTGACGTGGATGCCCATGTACAGCGTCGATTGATCGTCGCTGGCAAAGTCGTTGTGGCCCAAATTCCAACCCAGCTTGCCGCCGGCAAAAGCCGCGCCCAGCGCCAGTGAACCAACCCAGAAGAGCCAGGGCAAACCGGCAACCGTCGCGAGCGTAAACAGACCCAGGGTCAGCACGAAACTCCAAGCCTGGCGAGCACGGTAATCCAGGATATGGACCGCATCCAGACGTCTTGCCCAGACCGGCGTGAACACAGCCAGGCTCAACAAGGGAAGCGTGGTTGTGATCATGACTTGGCTGAAACGGCTGAATCCAAACTGCTCGGTCAGCAGGATGACCAGCAGCGCGATCACCATCAGGTTGCCGCTGCCAAAGGCAAACATCGTTAGCATGTAGCGCCGGTACCAGCGATCGCGCGCCAGAATCTGGAGGCCGGCTCTGAGCTGGCCGCCTTGCCGGCCGGCCCGCTGACTCAGCTCTTGCCGGCGCAGCTGTCCACCGCGGCGAATACGAACCCGGCGGTACCGGGCCGCGGCAATCAAACCGAGCAGGCCAGCCAGAGGGAACAGCAGGCGCCATGCCTCCGGCCACCAGGACATCAGTCCGCCAATTGCCGCTGCGGTCAGGGCAATGATCAGGGAATAAATCACTGTGATTCTTCCGGTGATCTGACCCCGAACGTGGCGCGGGAAATTCGCTCGCCAAATCGCGGCCCGCAGCGTGATCACGCCGGCCCAGCACAGGCGACTGCCCAGCATCGCGGCGGTGAGCAAGACAAGACCCGCTGTATTGATGGGAACGACGGCCATGAGCAGGAGAAAACAGGCGGTCAGCGCCTTGAGTCCGGCCACCCAGGCGGTCCGGTCACGACCCTCGGCCAGGCTTGCAATCCATAGTGATGCGATGTTGGCGAAGGCCGGCGCCCCGGCCACCAGCGCGACTGAAAAGTTGACCCAGACCGGATCGGCAACCCCGTCGAACTGGGTCTTGACGATCACCCCGATTAATCCGCCTTCCAAAGCCCCAAGGGCCACCGCCATCGTCGCATTCGCGCTGACTTCGCGCGGCATGAGCGTACGGGCGATAAAGGGCAGGCGAGCCCGTTCAGTGGAGCGAGACATGGCCTTGGGGATTGTACGTGGGTGGTGGCGTTATCATGCGTGCATGACCAAGAAAGCTCCGGGCGATGCGCCCGCTGACGAACGAGTCTGGCTGGAAGACGTTCTTAGAAGCCGCATTCCGCTGGCCGAGACCATGAAGCTCTCGATTGCCGCACTCGACGCTGACGGGATCCGCCTGGATTTTCCGCTGGCGCCCAGCATCAACGACAAGGGCAGCGCTTTTGGCGGCGCTCTGGCCAGCGCGATGATTCTGGCCGGTTGGTCGCTGCCGCGCCTGCTGCTTCGAAGAAAAGAGATCAGCGCTGATCTGGTGATCGGTCGCTGTGAACTGAAGTTCATGAAGCCTGTTTACGGGGCCTACAGCGCAACCTGCCGCTGGCCTGATGCCAGCGATATTCAGGCCTTCATTCAGGGCATCGCGCAACAGGGCAAGGGCCGGCTGGATCAGTCCGTCACCATCGTGGCTGACGGCGAAGTGGCGGCCTCGCTGCAGGCTAGGTATGCTGCACTGACCACTCAGAACGCCAAAGAGGCTTCGTAAATGATCAGAATGATGCGCGTGACCTGTGTGCTGACCCTGGCCCTGCTTCTCGTCGCCTGCGCCGGCGGCAGCGCTGAGCGCGACCGAACGGAAGTCATGGATAGCTGGGAAAGCCTGGTCCGATGGAGCGAGTACGACGCCCTGGTCGACTTTCTTCATCCCGATTATCTGGCCGACCACCCGGTCACAGCGCTGGAAGTCGATCGTTTGCGCCAGTTCCGCGTCACCGAATACCGGGTGCGGCGGGTGATGGCAGAGCCCGACGGACTGGGGCTTGAAAGGACCGTAATGATCCGGCTTTATCACCTCCATTCGGCCCACGAGAGAATCATCGACCACCGCGAGGTCTGGCGCTACGACGAAGAACTCGAAACCTGGCTGCTTCACAGCGGGTTGCCCGACCCGCGTCGGCGATAGAATCCGAAGGGCACGAGTCCAGATTTTTTAGGAGCAGAGCACCATGCGAACCATCGCGCTGATCAATGCCAAAGGTGGCTGCGGCAAGACAACCGTCGCAACGGCGCTCGCCTCAGCGCTGGCCTGGGACGGTCACGCCGTGGCACTGGCGGACATGGACCCGCAGCGCTCATCGGCAGACTGGCTGGCCCAGCGGCCCGACACGGCACCGGCGATCGCAGGTGTGGTTGACTTCCAGTCCCGACCTCCTGCCGATACCGACACCCTGGTTCTTGACACGCCGGCCGGGCTGGCCGGCTCTGAACTTGAGCAGATCGTCAAAAAGGCCCAGACCGTTCTGGTTCCGGTCATGCCTTCGCCGGTCGACATGCGCGCGGCCTGGCGCTTTTTGAGTGATCTGCAGGAGATGAAGGCGATCCGTTCGGGACAGACCGCAATCGGTCTGGTCGCCAACCGCGTGCGGCCGCAAACCATTATTTATCGTGAACTGACCGGCTTCCTCGACGGTTTCAGAGTGCCGGTAGTGGGTCAACTGCGCGACACGATGAACTATGTGCGAGCCTTCGAGAAAGGCCTCTCGGTTGCCGACCTTCCGCCTTACATGGCCTGGCAGGACTGGGAGGAATGGGAAACGCTGCTCGGCTGGATTCGCAGCCGGCATTCACAGGGAAAAGCCGGCGTCTCGGGCGGTCTCCTGGCGGCCGCCATGCAGCGCCTGAAGGGAAACTGACCCCGACAGTGCGCTTGGCAACGGGCTGCAGTTAGTCCTCTCTAAGCGTCGGTCAGCGCCAGTCAAGTTCTCCGGCAGGACGAATACCGGCCAGGTCATCATCCGGCAAACCGTCGAGCAATTCCCTCACGTATCCGTGCCCGGGCACTTCAAGCTCAGGCGCAAGATCGGCCAACGGCACCAGGACGAAGGCGCGCTTATGCAGGCGCGGATGGGGCAGCGTCAGTTCGGCTGAATCCACGATCTGCTGGTCCACCAGCAACAAGTCCAGATCAATCATGCGCGGCCCCCAGCGCTGCTGGCCTCGCTCGCGCCCCAGCCGGGCTTCAATATCCAGCAGGGCATGGAGCAGACTGTGCGCCGGGATCGATGTACGGATGCAGGCCACCGCGTTCAGAAACTCCGGCTGCTCGGGAACCCCCCAGGGCGCAGTCCAGTAGGCCTCAGAGACAAGCCTCAGCTGCGTATCCGGAAGATGATCCAGCGCCAGCAAGGCACTGTTCAGAGTCACTTTCGGCCGGCCCAGGTTCGCACCCAGACCGATCCAGGCCGTGTTCATTGCGGAGTAACCGGCTTGCGCCGTCGCGGCCGGCGTTTACGCTTGGCACCACCGGGTGCGGCCAGGACCATGCGGGATTGATCCTCGCCGGACGTTGCCTGGATATCGGTCCACCATTGCGCCAGCTCCTGCAGTTCGGGCTCTTCTGCAACCCGGAGCAGAAGAAAATCGTAGGCGGCGCGGAACCGCCGCTCATTGATCAGGCGCAGCGCACGCTTTCCCCGGCGTTTGCGAAAGCGCGGCTGCATGCACCAGATTTCTTTGGCGATGGTGGAAAAACGTCGATGCAAGGCAACTTTTCTGGCCTGAGCCGCCAATACATCCTCAGCCGCTGCGGCCAGGGCGTCCACAGGCGGCGTTCCCTGATCAATCATGACGTGTGCCGCCGCGCTGACCCGCTGCCACAGAAATGCGGCAAACAGGAAGGCCGGTGTGACCGGCAAGCCCTCGGCCACCCGTTTGTCGGTACTTTTGAGCGCATCCTCGACCAGGCGCGGAGGCGAGGAAGGATCCTTGAACAGCTTGGGAAACAGTTCAGGCCACAAGGCCTGTCTCACCAGCGCCTGATAGGTTGGCCAGGCGTAACCGGCCATGAACAACTTGAGGATTTCGTCAAAGAGGCGGGCCGGCGGAATATCGTCCAGCAAAGGGGCCATCGAAACAATCGGACCTGCGGTCTCCGGCTCCATGGTCAAATCGAGCTTGACCTGAAACCGGACCGCCCGCAGCAAGCGGACCGGATCCTCGCGGTAGCGGGTGGCGGGATCTCCAATCAGTCGCAGACGCCGCGCCATGACGTCAGAATAGCCGCCAACATGATCGCGGATCGTTTGGTCAGCCGGGTCATACATCAGCGCATTGATGGTGAAATCGCGTCGCCTGGCATCTTCGGCTTCCGTGCCAAAAACATTGTCACGGGTGACCCGTCCATCCTCGATCACGCGATCATCGCCCTCGGTGCCAACCTCACCCGGACCCCGGAATGTCGCCACTTCGATGATTTCACGCCCGAAACGAACGTGGGCCAGACGAAACCGCCGTCCAATCAAGCGGGCATTACGAAAAAGAGCCTTGATCTGTTCAGGCGTGGCGCTTGTGGCCACGTCGAAATCCTTAGGCCTCGCGCCCAGCAGCAAGTCGCGGATACATCCACCGACCAGATAGGCAGCGAAGCCTGCCTGCTGAAGACGCTCGACCACCTTCAGTGCATTGGCGCTGATGTGCTGTTGCTGAATCTTGTGGTCAGCATGTGCGATGCTGACTGGCGCTGACGCCGGGGAAGGCATGATCACTGGGCGGGAATTCTAAGAGTTGTTTTGATAAACTTTCGTCGCTGGAAGTCTACCATTTCAGCCACCCCATCCAACAACCGCCAATCGTTTTGGCCCTGAACCGGACTCTGACCGATCATGACCTTCGTCGTCACCGAAAATTGCATCAAGTGCAAATACACCGACTGTGTTGAAGTCTGCCCCGTGGATTGCTTCCACGAGGGGCCCAATTTTCTCGTCATCGACCCGGAGGAATGCATCGACTGCACGCTTTGCGAACCCGAGTGTCCGGTTGAAGCGATTTACCCTGAAGATGACCTGCCGGACGATCAGAAGGAATTCCTGGCACTCAACGCAGAGTTGTCGCTGGAGTGGCCGGTCATCACCGAAATGAAAGCCGCACCTGAAGACGCCAAAGCGTGGGAAGACGTTCCCGACAAGCGGAAAATGCTGGAGCGCTGAGGGAGAAAACTGGCGCTTTAGCCCAGCCGGTCGCGAAGAATCGAAAGCACGTATTCAGCCCGCGCCATATCGATCAGCTCACCGTTCTCATCGAGCAGGAGAACCCGGGTGGCGTCTTCGCTTTCCGGTTCCAGTTCCAGCACAAACCGTCCGCCATGATCGAGCCGCTCATTCGGCTCCCAGAACGCGAACCGGGCCAGACCGCGCCGTTCAACAACAATCGGCTCCGGATCAAACGCAAAGGCATAGCGGTGCTCGTCGGCACTTGCACTCTCAACCTTCATGTCACCGCGGTTGAGGGTAAAGCCCAGACGACGCCAAACGCTCGATAGCTCGTCTTCGACTTCCAGATACAAGCCGTATTGTCCGAAGCGAATGCGCGAACGTGATGCCTCGGCCTCAGCACTGGTGAGAACGCGTGGTGGCCGGTCCTCGTTCTGCCCTGCCATCTCGGGCAGGGCATAGCCCGCCACCTGGAACGTTCCGCGCACCCTGGGCTGATCCAGACCGTCCGGCGCTCTGATGGGGTCAACTTCGGCGCTACGGAGGTAGACATCGTCGCTGCCGCCCAGCGTGCAACCGGCCATCGTCGCGGCCATGGCAAGGACGATCACCGCCCGAACGACCGCGGCAGGCCGCGCTGTGGAGTGAAGTACGATCATTTGTTTCCTGCTCATCCGCCCCATTTTACCGACGAGTGCCGTCAGAGGTTGCTAAAAAGACTTTAAGCCGCAGCCGCGGGCTTCAGGGGCCGAATCTGTCGACACCTTGTGGACAGAATGGCAATCAACCGACTCGCGCTGAGCGACCGGGCGATGACGGGCTTCTTGCTACTCTCCATCACCCAAAGACACTGATCGAGAAAGCAATGAGCGAAACGTACAAAACTCTGGGCTCGCCAAGCTTACCGGCAACACCCAACGGCGAACTCAGCCTGGACAGCTTGCGCGGAAAGCCAGTGGTGGTCTATTTCTATCCTCGGGACAACACCCCCGGCTGCACGAAAGAAGGCGAAGGGTTCCGTGATCACTACGCAGAATTCCAGACCTGCGGCTGCGAGATCGTGGGTGTTTCGCGCGACACGCTAGCCAGTCACCAGAAGTTTGTCGACAAATATGACTTTCCCTTTCCGTTGATCGCGGATACCGACGAGACACTGTGCCGTCAGTTTGACGTCATCAAGGAAAAGAACATGTACGGAAAAAAGGTCATGGGCATCGAGCGCAGCACCTTTTTGTTCGACGCAGATGGCAAACTAGTCACTGAGTGGCGCAAGGTCAGGGTGCCCGGTCACGTTGAGGCCGTTCTTTCTGCCGTGCAGGCACTCTAGATCTGCCCACTGCCGAACTCAATACTCCGGGGAGCCCCTTGATGTCAGAACGCCGGCGCCTGTATCTGCTGGATACCAACGTGCTGATGCACGATCCAACCGCCCTGTTCCGTTTCGCCGAGCACGACGTATTTCTGCCGATGATCGTGCTGGAAGAACTGGACCGGGCCAAGAAAGGCCTGTCGGAAGTCTCCCGCAACGTTCGCCAAGCCAGCCGCTTTATTGGCAGCTTGATGGGTGAAGGGGCCGATCTTGAGCAGGGCCTTGCACTCAGGGAACCCGACGGGCTGCAGCTCCAGGTCGGTACCGGACGGCTGTTCTTCCAGACCGACTTGCTGGGCGGCGACGATGATCTCGTTGGCGACCAGTCGGTTGCCGACAACAAGATCCTGCTGGCCGCGCTTGGACTGACCCGGCGGCACCCGGAAAAGCAGGTCGTTCTGGTCTCCAAGGACATCAACCTCAGGATCAAGGCGGCCATCCATGGCCTGGTGGCCGAGGACTATCACAACGACCGCGCGCTCGATGATCTGAGCCTGCTGTTTACCGGCATCCGGGAGCTGGATCACAGCTTCTGGGATCTGCACCAGCCCGAACACTCGTGGACCGAAGAAGGCCAGACCTTTTATCGAATCGAGCGCGGCGAGGATGAGAACTGGTATCCCAATCAGTGCCTGCGGCTGGCCGGTGATACCGGCATTGAAGCCATTGTCCGGCGCATCGAAGACCGACAGATCGTTCTGGAACTCGCGCGTGACTACCGCCGCAGCCAGCACGATGTCTGGGGGATTCGGGCGCGCAATCCCGAACAGAACTTTGCCCTGAATCTGCTGATGGACCCGCAGATTGACTTCGTCACGCTTCTGGGTACAGCCGGGACCGGAAAGACGCTGCTGGCTCTGGCAGCAGGGCTTGCACAGACGCTGGACGACAAGACCTACCGGGAAATCATCATGACGCGCGCCACCGTGTCAGTGGGCGAGGAAATCGGGTTTCTCCCGGGCACGGAGGAAGAAAAAATGACGCCGTGGATGGGGGCCCTGACCGACAACCTGGAAGTGCTTACCGAGGGTGACGGCCACGGCGGCGAGTGGGGTCGCGCAGCCACCAATGACTTGCTGGCCTCTCGAATCAAAATCCGTTCGCTGAACTTCATGCGAGGACGGACCTTTCTCAACCGCTATCTGATCATTGATGAGGCGCAGAACATCACGCCAAAGCAGATGAAGACCCTGATCACCCGTGCCGGTCCCGGCACCAAGATCGTCTGCCTTGGCAACGTCGAGCAGATCGACACGCCCTACCTGACAGAAACCACCTCGGGCCTGACCTTTGCCGTCGACCGCTTCAAGCACTGGCCCCACGCCGGACACATCACCCTCAAGCGCGGAGAGCGGTCCAGGTTGGCCGACTTCGCGTCCGAAGCGCTATAGGTTCGGCCTACGCTTACCAGCAGCCGGCGTTTACTCGGCTGCCTGTCCTGCAACGGTCATGCCGTCGACGAGCAACGACGGGACCTGAACCCCGCGACGCTCGTCATGGTCGGTACCGGCTGCGCGGATGGAGGTCAGCATCTCTTTCAAGTGCCCGGCAATCGTGATCTCCTCAACCGGCCAGACAATCTCGCCATTCTCAACCCAGAAGCCGGCCGCACCCCTGGAGTAATCGCCGGTCACCAGATTCACGCCCTGCCCCATGACTTCGGTCACGATCAGACCGCGCTGCATCTCGCCGATCAAATCCGTGTAGCTCATGTCGCCGCCTTCAAAGCGCAGGTTACGGACACCGCCGGCATTGGCTGTGGTCTCCAATCCCAGACGTCGGGCTGAATAGGTGCCCAGTACGTAGCGGGCAAGGGTCCCGTCGGCAACCAATGCCGATTCACGGGTTGCTACACCGTCACCATCAAACGCGGCTGATGCCGGCCCTCCCTGGATGCGCGGCGATTCAATCAGCGATGCCCAGTCGGGCAGAACCTGGGTGCCGGCGGCGTCAAGAAGGAAACTGGCTCTTCGATACAACTGCCCACCGGATACCGCACCGATCAGATGGCCGATCAGTCCGCGCGCGATCTCCGGCACGAACAGGACAGGAAAGCGGCCGGTCGGAATTCTCTGCGCCCCCAAACGCGCAACGGTTCGTCGCGCCGCTTCCGCCCCCGTTGTCGCGGGATCGGCCAACTGCGAGAAACGACGCCGCGCATCCCAGTCATAGTCGCGCTGCATGCCCGACTCGTCCGAGGCAATCAGAATGCAGTGCTGGGAAAAACGGGTACCGCGCTTCACGCCGACGAATCCATGGCTATTGGCGTAAACGCTCAAGGCCGCTTCGACCGAAACGCTGGCACCCTCGGAATTGGTGATCCTGGGATCGGCGGCCCGGCCGGCTTGTTCGACTTCCTGCGCCCTGGCAATCAGCGCCTCCATCGCAACGTCGCTGGGATGCCAAAGGTCCAGGTCGGGCAGCGATGTGGCCATCAACTCCGGCTCGGCCAGGCCCGAGGCCGCATCGGGCTGGGTCAAACGGGCAATCGCCAGGGCCTGATCCACCGTCTGATCCAGAATTTCCGGGCGCAAGTCTCCTGTGCTGGCCGTGCCCGTGCAACCCTTGCAATAAACGGTTACCCGGAGTCCGCGATCACGCGCTTCTTCGAGCACTTCCACGTCTCCCAGCCTGACCCCGGCCTCACGATTGAGCCCAGAGTTGACCCCGACCTCGGCCTGATCGGCGCCCCGCTGGGCAGCGCGCTTCAGGACACGATCGGCGAGCGACTGGAGCAGGTCGGCTTCCCGGTCCGGATCTTCCAGCAGACCGGTCACACCGGATTCAGCAAGTCCGGCGACCGCGCTCAAGACGTGCCCCCAACGGTCAAACCATCAATTCTCAGGGTCGGCTGGCCGACCCCCACCGGAACACTCTGTCCCTCTTTGCCGCAGACGCCCACGCCGGTATCGAGCGCAAGATCATTGCCGACCATGCCGACCCGGGTCAGCACGTCCGGCCCATTACCGATCAGCGTGGCCCCCTTGATCGCCTCGCAAACCTCTCCGTTGCGGATCCGGTAGGCCTCGGATGCCGCAAAGACAAATTTGCCCGAGGTGATATCGACCTGGCCGCCGTTGAAATTGACCGCGTAAATGCCGTCTTCGACCGTGGCCAGAATCTCGGCCGGATCATGCTGACCCGGCAGCATGTAGGTGTTGGTCATCCGCGGCATGGGCAGATGCGCGAAGGATTCGCGCCGACCATTTCCCGTCGGCTCAACGCCCATGAGCCTGGCATTGAGTTTGTCCTGCATGTATCCGACCAGGCGCCCGTTCTCAATCAGCGTGGTGCAGCCGCTGGGGGTACCTTCATCGTCAATACTCAGCGAGCCGCGGCGATGGTCCAGGGTGCCATCGTCGACCACCGTGCACTCAGCCGTGGCAACCTGCTCGCCGATCCGGTTGCTGAAAGCCGAAATGCCCTTGCGGTTGAAGTCACCTTCCAGACCATGCCCCACCGCCTCATGCAGCAGAACGCCGGGCCAACCCGCGCCCAGAACCACGGTCATATGCCCCGCAGGAGCCGGTTCGGCACCAAGATTGACCGTCGCCTGCCGTACCGCTTCACGCGCGTAGTGTTGCCAGACCTCAGGCTCGGTCAGATCTGCCCAGCCATAGCGACCACCGCCACCGCTGAAACCCTGTTCGCGCCGATCTCCCTCTTCCATCAGCACACGAATATCCAGGCGCACTAATGGCCGCTGATCCCCGGCCAGGGTGCCGTCGGTTGCCGCGACCACAATCTGGTCGTGACTGGCTGAAAGCGAAACGGTGACCTGGCTGACCCGTTCATCCAGCGAACGGACGTAGGCGTCAATCGTGCGCAGCAGTTCTACTCGCGCGGCAGAGTCACCCTCACCGATGGGATTGGTTCCGGCGTAGCGCGCAACGCGGTTCGCCACCTTCAGCGCACTGACTTTGCCGTCGCCGATCGTGCGGCTAATCGAGCGCGCGCTATCGGCAGCATCCAGCAAAGCCGGCAGAGCCAGGCTGTCGGCGTAGGCGAACCCGGTTCCGGTACCCGCCACCGCGCGCACGCCAACCCCCTGATCCACATCCCAACTACCGTTCTTGACGCTGCCGTCCTCAAGCGCCCAGCCTTCTCGAACACGGCGCTGGAAATACAGTTCACCAAAATCGATGCCCCGGCTGGACAGCCGCGCCAGCGCGCGATCAATCTCTGCGCTCCCCAAACCGGCCGGCGCCAGCAGTTGCTCACTTACTTCCTGATACATACAGATTTCCAGACTGGGACAGTGGATGAATGATATTCGGTCGCCGTGGACGGCTTTCAATTGCCGGGCTCAGGAACGATCGACATTGCCGGCTCGGCTGCCTGTGCATCAATCAGGTCGATGGCCGGGGAATTCCACGGACCCGTGATGCGATAGCGCACCTCGCTGACCTCGCGGAGGGGCCGATCCAGCAACTGCTGAAGAACCAGACCGGCTGCCGCTCCAACCGGCCCTCCTGCCAGGCCACCAATGACGGGCAGCGATGCGCCCAGGCCCGGCTCCACCAGAAGCACCTGGTCGTACTGGCGGGTCGCCATATCGGTTTCTCCGGTGATGGTCATGACGGCTGCCGGCGACTGCAGACGCAGCCCGTCGGTACTTGCCCGCCCTTCGGTCAGGTCGAACCGGCCCTGAATCTGGTCAAAACGCATGCCGGGACTGAACACATCACGAAAATCCAGCATCAGACGCCGGGGGATGGCGTTAAAGCTGACCAGCCCCAACAGTCGGCCGGCACCCGGGCGGGCCTCGGGAATCTGGCCGTCGCTGACGCTCAGATCCAGCTGTCCCGATAGCCGGCTCATGGCAAAGTCCCACGGCGCTCCCGGCCACTGAACATCCAGATCCACTTGCGATCGGCTGGCCTCGATGCCGGGGTCATAGCCGGCCGCGTTCAGCATGGCGCTAAGGCTGGGGGTGCTCAATCGTCCTGTAAATCGTGCCTGAGGTCCTGCATCGGAATCGATCCAGCGTCCGGTACCCTGCAGGCGAAGATCGGGGCCATTGACATCCAGCAGCTCCATCTCAAGGCCCTGAGCGACCGGATGCGCCTCGAGCCGAACGCGACCCAGCGCAAACGATCCACGGCGAAAATCATCGATCACCAGCGAGACAGCAGGCAAACCCGCCGGGCTGAATGTACTGATCTGACCGTCCGGCGGATCGACCTGCAGTTCGCGGGCCAGGACTTCGTCGACATCGGGCGCCAGATACAAACGGCTTAGATCAGCCACGATCGCGCGCCCTCCCCCCGCTTGATGCGGGATATTCAGGCTCCCGCTGATTTCCGGGCTTTCCAGACGCAGATCCCAGAACGAACCGGTACGATCCACCGAAAAAATGCCTGCCCCGGTTGACACGCCGGCGAGCCGGAACTGATCCGCCGCCAGACTCACGGCCGCACGACGCAAGCCTTTCTGGCCGACATTTTCGCCACCGAGCAAAGGGCCCAGAAGTCCAAGCCAGGCATCGAGATCCAACAGCTGGGAGGAACCGCCGATCGTCAGGCCCGGTGCTGCCGGCAAGGGCAAATCGTACCCGCCCAGGCTGGCAGCGATTGACCAGCCGCTATCGGACAGATGCATCAGGGTCTGAAGACCCCCGCCGAGGTTCAGTGCAAGATCCAGACGATCATCGATGGACAGCAACTCTGCGCTCAGCGATCGGGCCTCATCAGGCGGCTTGCCCAGCGGCGCGGGCCAGTTGAGAGCAGTCCCCTCAAGACTGGACCACAAGTGCATTTGCAGACCCGTCGGTTCGGCCTGTTCAAGACGATAGTGCCAGTCACTGCGCCCGATCACCCCGTCCCGAATCTTTGTCCATCCAGCGGTCTCAGGCAAAAGATCCGACGGGTTCAGGTGCCCCGAGAATTCCAGCCATGCCGGCCTGCGAAAGCCCGCATCCACATCCAGAACGATGGGCTGGTCTCCAAGACGCGCCGAGATCGTTGTCGATTCAATCCCGGACCGGGAAAAGCCAACTTCAGCGCTGACGTCCTCGAACCGTGCCTGAATTGCAGGCAATGCAAGTTGGGCGCTGTTCAGCGCCAGCCCGCCGCTTATGGACCAGTCGCGCATCCGTCTGAAAGGCAGCGCCAGCGTTGCGCTCAGGCCCACCGCTCCAGACCAGTGCATCGGTGCCAGCACAGCCTGCCAGCCCTCGAACGGAATCGCCGATAAAGTCTCTGACAGAACGGCCGCGTCGCTATTGTCTACACCAAGGTCGATCCGCAGTTCCGGATTGACGAGGTCGGCGATTCCCAGATCAATATCCTGCAAGCCAAGCTGACCCAGGCGCCCCCGATCCACCTGACCGGTCAAGGCGCGCCCGATGAACTTAGCCTGACCATTCAGTTCCCGAGCGGGCGGCCAATCGGGCCAGTAATCGAGGTCGATCCCTTCGAATTCAATCCCGGCCTGATAAGAGCCGGGCTTCAGATCCCGAGTTTTAGTGCCTGCGCGCATATGCAGATTGACATAGCCGCGGGCCTGATCAACCCAGACCAGTGACTGATCGAGCCACTCCATGGCACGGGGCGGAATGATGCGATGCGGCAGATAGGGCCGCGGGTCAACAGGCCCGACTCGATCGACCTGAATTGACAGGTCAAGAAAGGGCTTGGGCGCATCCAGGTGCACCCAGCCATCAGCCAGCGCAGAGACCACGGGGCTGTCGATGCGAAGCCGGTTGAGTTCCAGACTCTTCGGCGTCAACAGCACCCGGCCATTGAGTGCATCAAACTCGACCACACCATCCAGCAGCTCCGGCCATGCCAGTGTCGGCTCTCCTGACGGCTCGATGACCAGCCGATCACCCAGGCGACCCAGCCCCAGGCTGAGCCCGGTCACGGTCGGACCGGTGTTGGGATAGGAGAATCCCAGAGCGTCTATAGAGCCAGCGGCTACCGATAATCCTTGCCCGGCATCCAGCCCCAGCTCGAGGCTCTCCACCCGACCTTCCATTGACTCTGGAAAGCCCGGCAGCCCAGCAAACCAGGGGCGAATGCTCTGGTGGGCGCTGGCAAGGTCCAGTTCGTCCCAGTAGAGCGTCCACTCCCGATCAGCGACCGTGAGCGCCAGACCGCGACCGATGAGCGAACCGTCGGATTCCAGACGATCAAGCTGGAAGATCGTTGTACCTGCATCTTTGCTCAGAATCGCCTGACCCGAAACCGATCCGATCTGCGGATCAGGACGGATATCGAAATCCAGATCAAGGCGCGCAGAATCGGCTTCCATTGACCAATCCAGCCAGGCCTCGATATCGACCTGGGTTGACGCAAACTGAGCAAGACCATCAACCTGAGAAAGCCAGGCTCCCAGCCGCTGATCGACAACTTTCAACCAGCCCTCAATCCGGCGATGCTGCGGATCAGCATGATGCAGAAGAACGCGTATTGCGCCGGTATCAGCGGGCGTTCCGGCCTGGGGCTGAAGCTCACCGAAAAACAGGGTCTGGTCGCCCGCGCGCCGGACTCCACCGTCAGGGATCGACAAAACCAGCTCCGGACCGGCAAACGGTCGTATGCGCAGCCGGGCATCCCGGACGAGCACGTCGCTGGTCGGCAGCCGAGATTCCCCCAGCTGACCTCGCATCAGAACACCGGCCGCCATTTCCACACCCCAGCGTCCCTGCTCATCCGAGGCCAAAACCAGTTCCGGACCCAGCACGACCAGGCGAAGCAGATTCAAATCCCCGTCCAACAGATTGGACAGGTGGACCTCCAGTCTCGCCGCGTCAAGCTCCAGGCCTTCCCCTGAGCGCGCTCCCAGGCGAACACCCGTCAGGGTCAAACTGGGCGTCAAACCCGGCCACTGCCCGGAAATCCTTTCGATGGCAACAGTCTGGCCCAGTTGGCGGCCCAGTTGCTCCTCCAGCCAAGGCCTCAGGGCATCGGCCTGCGGCAGCAATGCCCGGCCGACGCCGACCAGCACCGCGGTGGCAATAATGACCACGGCCAGTGTGGTCAGGATCAGCGCCTGAAGCTGGCTGAGAAACCTGATCAGTGGGTTCGGGGAACGCTGGTCAGTCAAAGCAGAACAACATCGAACTGCTCCTGCCCGTATTGTTCCTCGGGTTGAAAGCAGATCGTTGTGCGCAACTGTTCGGTCAATTCGGCAATCGTGCGGTGCTGGTCTTCAAGAATACGCTCGACGACCGCCGGGCTCGCCATGACCCGCAGCTCGCCGGTATCGAATTGCCGAACGGCTCTGAGAATCTCTCGAAATATTTCAGAGCAGACGGTATCCACACTTTTGACCCGGCCCAAGCCTCCGCAGGCCGAACAGGGCTGACACAAGCGGTGTTCGAGGCTTTCGGTTGTGCGCTTGCGGGTCATTTCAACCAGACCGAGGTCCGAAATTTCTGAAACGGAGGTACGGGCATGATCCCGCTCCAGAGCGCGCTGCAGGGTCCTCAGCACCTGCCGGCGATGCTCGATTTCCTCCATATCGATGAAATCGATAATGATGATGCCGCCGAGATTTCGGAGCCGCAGCTGTCGGGCTATGGCCTGCGCAGCTTCAAGATTGGTCTTGTAAATGGTGTCTTCGAGGTTGCGAAAACCGACGTAACCGCCGGTGTTGACATCAACCGTCGTCATCGCTTCGGTCTGGTCGATGGTCAGATGCCCACCCGACTTCAGCGGCACGGTGCGGCTTAGCGCGCGCTCGATCTCGTCTTCCACTCCATAGAGGTCAAACAGAGGACCATCCCCACCGTAGAGCTCGATTCGGTCCTCCCAGTCCGGGAAGAACTCGCTGGCAAATTCGCGCGCCTTGGTGACCGTCGTTTCGTCATCGATGCGCACTTTCTCGACGCCGGCGTGCATGACATCGCGCAGCGAACGAAACGGCAGGGAGAGATCTTCATAAACGCACTGCCCGGCCGTGGCGGCCTGCATCGCGCGTTCGATCCGTCGCCACAACCTGCGCAAATATTCCAGGTCACGGGCCAGCGCATCCTGGGCCACACCCTCGGCGTTCGTCCTCAGAATAAAGCCCGCCTTGCTGTCTTCGCCGATCAAGTCGCGAACCATGCCGCGAAGCCGTTCACGTTCCTCTTCGACTTCAATACGAACGGACACGCCGATGTTGTCAACCTCCGGCAGAAGCACCAGATAGCGCGACGGGATGCTGAGCTGGGTCGTCAGCCTGGCGCCCTTGCTTCCCAGCGGATCCTTGATGACTTGCACCAATACATCCTGTCCCTGACGGACAAGTTCGGTAATCGGCGGCGCGGCCGGGGCCCCACCTTCATCATTCAACTCAGGCTGCCGCGGCACGATGTCGTTAGCATGCAGAAAGGCCGTGCGCTCAAGGCCAATATTGACGAAAGCAGCCTGCATGCCGGGTAACACCCGCTCAATTTTGCCCATGTAGATATTGCCAACGTAACCGCCATCGCCTAAGCGCTCCAGATAAAGTTCCTGAAGCAGTCCGTTTTCCACCACGGCGACCCGACTCTCGGTCGGGGTGACATTGATCAGTATTTCGTCACTCACAGCTAGTTCGGTAACCCGGGGGCGGGCTGTTCAGCCTTTACTAAGAAGTCCATCAAAGAATAGCATTGACGCGTCGCTCCAGAACAGGCGCACAAAGGTCAATCAGAAGGTCAGGAGCCCGGATTCTCGCAGCAAATCAGTGGTTTCAAACAATGGCAGACCCACGACTCCGGTGTAACTACCGGATAAACGCCTGATCCACAGACCCGCCTCGTTCTGGATGCCGTAGGCACCGGCCTTGTCCATGCAGTCGCCGCTGGTCACGTAGGCTTCAATCCAGGCTTCGGGCAAGATCGAGAACTCCACCTCGGTGACGCTCAATCGCTCCATGCGTCGCCCATCAGGACTGACCATCGCGACTGCGGACATCACCTCATGCTGCCTGCCTGACAAGTCACGCAACATCGCGCGGGCCTCGCCCGCGTCTTCGGGCTTACCGAGAATCCGATCGTCTGCCACCACCGTGGTGTCGGCGCCCAGCACGAAACTCGCCGGATGCCGCTCATGTACAGCCAATGCCTTGGCCAGCGCCAGACGACGCACGTAATCCGAAGCGGATTCACCGGGCTTGACGGATTCATCGACGGCCGCAACGACAATCGCAAAAGGTACGCCGCAGCGATCCAGCAGCGTATGGCGTCGCGGAGATGATGAAGCCAGAATGAGGGCTTGTTCAGGCACGATGGTAGGGATGTCCGTTGAGAAGGCTATGGGCGCGGTAAAGCTGTTCGGCGACGATGATGCGCACCAGCATGTGCGGGTAAACCGCAGGACCCAGAGACCAGCGCAGATCACAGTCCATCAGCAACTCCTCCGACAGCCCGTCGGCTCCGCCGATAAAAAAACACACCGGATCTCCAAGCTGTAGCCAATCTCCAAAATGTCCGGCCAACTTCTCGGTGGACCATGGCTTACCGGAGCCGTGCAACGCCACCTTGCAGGCCCGCTCGGGCACTCGAGCGAGGAGTCGCTGACCTTCAAGATCGGGAGCCCGGCCCGCACCGGTCCGGCCGGCCACCGGAACTTCAACCAGATTGAGCGGAAGGTGCGGTGGGAATCTGCGGGCATACTCGGTCCAGCCGCTCGCCACCCAGTCAGGCATGCGTTGCCCGACCGCCGTCACCAACAGCTTCACGGAGACAGCAACCGGGCCGTCAGGCCTGGGCCGAAGACGGCTGCGGTGTCAACTTCGTGGACCAGAGCTTTTCCAGATTGTAGAGCGCTCGGGTCTGGGGCAACATCAGATGGACGACCACATCGGCAAGATCCACCAGCACCCACTCGGCTTCACGGTCACCCTCGACCCCGAGCGGCGCATGACCGGCGGCCTTTGCACGCTGGACCAGACGGTCAGCCATGGCCTTGACCTGCCGGGTGGATGTACCACCGGCAACGATCATGTAATCGGCGAAAGTTGATCGGTCGGTCAGATCGATGACTTCAATGGCATCGGCCTTGCTGTCTTCCAGCGAGGCGACGGCGAGTTCGCACAATGCGCGCGAGTTCGATTGCGAAGCTTGATTCAATGCGGAATGGTTTGAGGACAGTATGAACAAGCCTGCAGTTTAACCGGTTGCGCGGATTGTTTCACCCAGCGCCATGAGCGGCACTGTAAAGGCCATGCTTGCGGATGTACGACAGCACGGTTGCAGGCAGCAAAAACCGTGGATTCCAGCCTTTCTGCAGCTGGTGGCGGATGTCGGTGGAGGAAATCGCCAATTGAGTCACTTCCACGTGGCAGACCAGCCCAGCTGGCGAGTTCATCAGCTCGCGGGCTCGCTTCACCTGCCGTTGCAACAGCGTCTCGCCCAGTCTGTCGGGATAGTCTGGCTGGCTGTTGGGCCGGGTCATGACCACGAGATGAGCCAGAGCTAGGAGACGTTCCCAGCGCTCCCAGCGTTCAAGATGATTCGCCGCATCCTGGCCCACGCAGAGCAACAGCGGCACATCCGACACTTCAGCCCGGACACTCTCCAGCGTATCGACCATGAACGACGGACCGCTGCGCAAGACTTCACGCGCGTCAACATGCAGATCCGAATAAGGCGCCACCGCCAGTTCCAGCATGGCCAGACGATGGAAGGCTTCGGCCCATGTCCCGCTGCGATGCGGAGGCTGACCCGCAGGCACGAGGCGGAAATCACTGACCTTGAGCCGCTCGGCAATTTCAGCAGCTGCGCGCAGATGGCCATAGTGCACCGGGTCGAAGGTGCCGCCAAAAATGGCGACCGCCTGGTTGCGAATACGGGGCCGACTAGGCGGCATGACGGCTCATCCCGTCTGCTGCTAGGTCGCTGCACAGGCGTTCCAGCGCGACCCAGAAGCCGTGACTCTCATTTGATTTGGTCATCTGGTCAAGCCCGGATAAGCGGGCAACGGCCGACCTCACAGCCTCCGGCCGAAGTCGTCGGGCAGCGGCCGCCATCGGGCCCTGGCGGCTCTGCCAGACCTTGAGATGCTTGAAAGCCCCAGCCTCGCCGAGCCTGGCGGACAAGGTCTGAAACGCAGCCAGCAGCTGTAGTTCACGCGCCAGTGCCGACACAATCATCGGCGCAGGCGTATCGGTTTCGCGCAACCCTCTGACACAGCGAAGTGCTGCCCCAGCCTGACCCGACAAGACCAGTTCAACGAGACGAAAACTGTCAAAACGCGCGCTGTCTGCCACTGCTGCGCGCAGCTCATCCATGCCCAAGCGGGCATCCTTACCGTACAGCAGCGCCAGACGCTCGATCTCCTGAGCGGCGGCCAGAAGGTTGCCTTCCAAGCGCTCGGCCAGAAATGCACAGGCCGAGCGATCGGCCCGCAATCCGCGCGAGCCCAGTCGCTGGGAAATCCATCCGGGCAACTGGCCCGGCTTGACCGTCCAGCAAGGCACGAAGACGCCGGCCTGCTCAAGATCTCGAAACCAGGCGCTTTTTTCCTGCTGAAACTCCCAGGCGCTGCACTTGAGCAGCAAAAGATCATCGCTGTCCCGCTTGACCCACTCACGCAGCGCCGCACCACCCTCGCGCCCCGGCTTGCCTGAGGGCAGCCGGACCTCAACCAGCCGGCGGGTTGCGAACAGCGACAGGGTATCCGTTGCCCCGTCGAGCCGCGACCAGTCAAAGCGCGCATCGGCATCAAGGACCACGCGCTCGGCAACGTCGGCGGCCCTGGCGGCAGCCCGAATCGCGTCACAGGCTTCTTCGACCAGCAGATGCTCGGGTCCTGCGATCAGGTAGACCCGGTCCAGCCCTCGATTGAGGCGGTCAGCCAGCCGGTCCGGGAAAACCTTCACAGCGAGGGCGCGGCTTCCAGGCGCCGAATCAGCATGGCGGCCATCGAGCGTCTGAGGTCGTCACGCAGGAATTCCTCTTCGCGTGAGGCCGCCAGGATGGCCTGCTCATCAAAGCTGTAATCCCGGCTCAGGCGCAGCGCTTCACGCTGGATCAGCACCTCTCCTTCCCCGTCGAGCAATTCGAACTCCAGATCGAAGACCAGCTGAAACTCGCGCACGCGCGCCTGACCGGAAATGGTCAGTGGCTGGGTACGAAGACGCTCGGCGTGAATGCGCAAGGTTGCCACACCATCTTCGGCGCCATCGGTCAAGGTCACGCCTTCACCCTCAAGTCTCAGCGCCAGTTCCCGGGCGAACTCAGAGCTTTTGTCGGGGACGACCAGCCAGGTCTGATCCATGATTTCCGGCAACCTCGCCTCGCCGCGCAGCTGGAAGCCGCAACCCGTGCTTCCAAGAAGAATCACAACAATGGCCCAAATGGCAGCTACAGGTCTGGCCATCATCCGACGACGATATTGACCAGCTTGTCGGGCACCACGATCACCTTGCGGATCGTCTTGTCCGAGATGAATCGGGCCACGTTGGACTCAGCCCGTGCCTGCGCCTCGAGACTCTCGCGATCACTGCCGGGCGCCGCCTCGATCCGGCCGCGCACCTTCCCGTTGACCTGCACCACGACGGTCACGGACTGCCGCGCCAGAGCCGACTCGTCAACGACCGGCCAGCCCGCCTCGAAGACCGTCAGATGACCACCGAGCTTTTCCCACAGGGCTTCTGCAAGATGCGGCGTGACCGGTCCGATCAGCCGAACCAGACTGGTCCAGCACTCTTGCACCAGCGCGCGATCGTTGTCTCCGGCAGGCTCGAATCTCGTCAGGCTGTTGCAGCACTCCATGACCGCAGCGATGGCGGTGTTGAAGGTCAGTCGACGGGCGAAATCATCCGTTACCTTGGCAATGGTTTCGTGCAGAACCCGACGGAGATTCTTTCCTTCATCGCCAAGGGCGGCCGGATCCAGTGTCGTGGATACGGGACCAGCCTGCACGTGCTTGTGCACGCCGCTCCAGAACCGTCTCAGGAACCGCCATGCTCCCTCTACTCCAGCCTCGGACCACTCCAGCGACTGCTCCGGAGGCGCGGCAAACATGGAAAACAGGCGAACCGTGTCGGCCCCGTACTGATCCACGAGCGCCTGCGGATCAACACCGTTGTTTTTTGATTTGGCCATCTTCTCGACCCCACCGGGGATGACCCGCTGGCCATCTCCGACCAGAACCGCCGAGGCCACACCGCCTTTGGCGTCGCGCTGGACTTCGACTTCCGAGGGGTTGAACCACTGGCGGCGACCGGACTCATCTTCACGGTAGTAGGTTTCGGCCAGCACCATGCCTTGGGTCAGCAGCCGATCGAAAGGCTCATCGATCTGGACCAGACCCTCGTCACGCATCAGCTTGGTCCAGAAGCGGGCATAAAGCAGGTGCAGAATCGCGTGTTCGATACCGCCGATGTACTGATTGACGGGCATCCAGTCCGCGGCCCGGCCATCAACCATCGCGCTCTCGTTGTCGGCGCAAATGTAGCGCAGGAAATACCAGGACGAGTCAACGAAGGTGTCCATGGTGTCGGTCTCGCGCCGGGCGGGCTTTCCGCAGCGCGGACAGTCCACCTTGAGGAATGCCTCCGATCGACCCAGCGGGTTGCCCGAACCGTCCGGCACCAGATCCTCGGGCAGACGAACCGGCAGGTCTTCTTCCGGCACAGGGACGGCACCACAATCGTCGCAGTGAATGATCGGTATCGGACAACCCCAATAACGCTGACGCGAGATACCCCAGTCGCGCAAGCGGAACTGAACCCTTGCCTGACCGGCGCCGTTTCGCTCCAGATCAGCCACGATGGCCGCAAAACCATCGCTGCAGGACAGCCCCGTGTAGGGGCCGGAGTGAACAAGCTCACCGTCCTTGGCGGCGTAGCTCTCGTGCCATTCGCGGTCATCGTAAGCTCTGCCCTCGGGCAGGCTGATGACCTGTCGGATCGGCAGATCATATTTGAGCGCGAATTCGAAGTCGCGTTCATCGTGAGCAGGCACAGCCATGATGGCGCCCTCGCCGTAGCCCATCAGCACATAGTTGGCGACCCAGACCGGCAACTCATCCCCAGTCAATGGATGAATCGCTTTCAGCCCGGTATCCATGCCCAGCTTTTCCTGGGTTGCGATATCAGCTTCAGAGACTCCGCCTTTTTGACATTCCCTGATGAAGTCAGCGAGTTCCGGGTTGTTTTCCGCTGCGGCCCTGGCGAGAGGATGCTCGGCAGCCACCGCCATGAAGGTCGCGCCCATCAGCGTATCAGGACGAGTCGTAAAGACCTTGATCGTCGTGTCGGCGCAGGCAAAGGCGATCTCCGCGCCCTCACTGCGACCGATCCAGTTGGCCTGCATGGCTTTGACACGGTCGGGCCATCCGTCAAGCTGGCTCAGGCTGTCAAGCAGTTCCTGCGCATAGTCGGTAATGCGGAGGTAATACATCGGGATTTCGCGCTTCTCAACCAGCGCCCCGGTTCGCCAGCCCCGACCATCGACCACCTGCTCGTTGGCCAGCACGGTCTGGTCGACCGGATCCCAGTTGACCGTTCCGGTCTTCAGGTAGGCAACCCCGCGCTCTAGCAGTTTCAGGAAAAACCACTGGTTCCAGCGGTAGTAGTCCGGATCACAGGTCGCCACTTCCCGTTCCCAGTCGATGGCGAAACCCAGGCTTTTGAGCTGGGAACGCATGTGGGCGATATTGCCTCGAGTCCATTTGGCCGGCGGCACGCCATTGGCCATGGCCGCGTTCTCGGCAGGCAGCCCGAATGCGTCCCAACCCATGGGCTGAAGCACGCGCCGACCCTGCATCATCTGGAAGCGAGACATCACATCGCAAATCGTGTAGTTGCGCATATGCCCCATGTGGAGCTTGCCAGAGGGGTAAGGGAACATGCTGAGGCAGTAGTAGCGCTCGCCTTCTCCGCGCTCGGCACGATGCAGCCGCTGTTGGTCCCAGGCGGCCTGAATAGCCGGCTCCAGCGCGGCCGGATGATAAATGTCCGAGGGTGTCTCAGTCATGGTCGGCTTGGGTGAATGATTGAAGTCGTCGAACTGCTAAGTGTAAACGTCCGGGATACAAGTGAATGCGCTTTGCTAGAAGTAACCCGCCAGTTCATCAAGCGCCGGCATTTGCTCGTCCAGCCGCTTGCGTATGTCGGCGGCCAGACGCTTGCCTTCCTCCACGCCCCACTGATCGTAGGCATTGATCTGCCACAACACGGCAAGGCTGTAGACGGCATGCTCGAAACTGGCCAGCAATGCACCGAGATTCTCCGGCGTGAGCTTTTCGGTCAGCAAGACGCCGACCGGTCGATCTCCCGGCAGCACCCGGTGGGGT
>JAZBPR010000020.1:0-4171 GCA_036351735.1 Wenzhouxiangella sp.
ATCTTGAGTTCATCACGCTTGGTCGAGGCATAAGCATACAAAGCGGTGATCAGACCACTCAGGGCAAACATGCCGATCCCAAAGATGGTGACGAAAACCCTGAACTGATGGAGTGAGTCCAGCTCGAAACTCGCCGGCAGCCAGCCGTTCGACATAAACGAAAACGCAGCGGTGAACATGACCTTCAGCGGGCAGACGTAAACCATCACGACAAGAACCAGCGCGAAAGTCATCACAACTGAAGGCAAGTCTTCGAGACCATAGCGCTGACTCCATTTCTGGTGGGCGCGTCAGCACAGCAGCAACAAAGCGAAACTGGCAGCAAAAGCTGGTGTGCCCTTCAGCGCGAGAAGCAGGCTTTCGTAATCATTGGGAATCTCGTCGATTGAAACGGCCAGCAGGGTCACCGCAAAGGCAAAGGCGGCGTCAGTAAAAGTTTCGAGCCGGGTCATTTCACGGCCTCGCCGCGGCAGATACGGACTTGACTTCATGGGTTTCAGTCCTTTCGGCGGATCGTTGATAATGGCGTGTACGTTCAGGGCTCAGGATACAGTGACTAATGACCCATCAAAAATCTGCCCAGCCGCGCGCTGACGTCAAGACCAGAAAACCCTGGCACCAGCGCTTTGAGACGGTCGGGTCGATTTCAGCCATTGTGGTTGGCGTCGCTGCACTTTTCGTCAGTTGGGACCAGTCCCGCGTCATGCGCGAGGATTTGAAGGCTTCCTTGTGGCCGGCCTTGCAGGTGGAAGGCTACGTCAGCAACGATGGTCAGGCCCTCGGGATTGGTGTTCGGGTACAGAACGCGGGCGTGGGTCCAGCTCGTATCGAGCGATTCACCATGCGGTACCTGGGAGAGACGGTCCCCGATATCAACGGACTGATCGAGCGCCTTCCGCCCGGATCAGACCAAACTGGCGTGCAGTTGGTCAAAGGCAGAATCGTCGCGCCTGGAGACTCTATGAATCCATTTGAATTCAGCTACTCGGGGCTTACCGGTCTCGATGCTGTGGAAATGATGGGTGCGCTCGCAGACCAGTGGAGCATCGAGATCTGTTACTGCTCGGTCCTGGATCAATGTTGGGTGAGCGGCTCAGACGGAGTCCCGCCGCAGGAAGTCGCGGACTGCGCGGGGCCTGGAACCTCATTGAATGTGATGCAATCGATCCCAGGCAGCAGCAACTGAATTGTTGAGCAAGCCCTGTATTCGCTCCTTGCATGCGAGCTGACCGTCCACAAACTTTGGTTGAGCGCGGTTTCCGGTCAGAGAGCGATCGCGCGGATCTAACCTCTTTCTGGCACAGCCTCATGCCGCTGCTCGGCGTATGGCTGGGCGGCGTGGTCGGGATGAGTTTCAATTTTCTCGTTTCGCGCAAGCTGGTGTTTGATGCCTGATCCCAAATCTTGCCTGCACGGGGTTCGGCTAGACTTCGGCCTCGCTTTTTAAGGAGCACTGACATGCTCAACATGGAATTCGACGGGCGCGTTGTCCTTGATGTCAATGCCCTGGACTGGCTGCCGAGCCCGTCCGGCGGGGTACTTCGCAAGCCGCTGGCCCGTGAGGACGCCGAGCGCGGTCATGCGACCAGTTTCGTGCGCTACGAGGCCGGGGCCGCTTTTGACCGGCACGAGCATCCACTGGGTGAGGAAATCCTTGTGTTGGACGGTGTTTTCTCCGATGAAAACGGCGACTATGGCCCCGGCACCTATTTGCGCAACCCGCCCGGCAGCGGCCACGCGCCGTTCAGCGAAAGCGGCTGCACCCTGTTCGTCAAACTCCATCAAATGCAGCCCGAAGATCAGGCCACCGTTCGCGTCGATACTAAAACTGCGACCTGGCAGCCCGGCATCGGTGGGCTCGAAGTCATGTCCCTGCATGCCTTCGGGACTGAGCACGTGGCCCTGGTGAAATGGCCGGCCGGTGAGCATTTCCAGGCCCATCGCCACCATGGTGGTGAGGAGATCCTGGTGTTGTCGGGTGAGTTGATCGACGAACACGGCCGCTACCCGGCCGGCAGCTGGATTCGCTCACCGCACGGCAGCGTCCACCAGCCCTGGGCCGAGCAAGAGACGATAATCTGGGTCAAGACCGGGCACCTGGCCTGAGGACCATGGCGCGATCTGGCTCGGTGCTTTAATCGTTCGCTGAAGATCAGGCATAAGCAGCCTGGAGTCGTCTAGGCCGCTTAATCCCTCTGCAAGCGATGCCGCAGAACTTCTTCAAGCAACTCGACGGCCGCGTTGTCCTTGGCACGTCCCATTCGCTTCTTTTCAGCGATCAGGGCCTCCAGTCCAAGTACCCTCAACGATCCGATGTTCATCCACACTTCCGACGAAGCATCGAGCAGATCCTCATAGCGAAGGTTCTCGCCAATAAACCCCAGAACATCCAGAGGTCCCGCACGGGTCATCAAGAAAAGGTGACCGCCAGCAAGAATATCTTCGACGGCGGGCCTAATGACTGCCGAGTGTTCTCGAAACCGAGCTTCGAGCTGGGTTAAGGCCTTCGAAAGCCGTTTGGCGTTGTCCCTGGTCACCTTAACCAAGGTGTGGAGGTGGAAAGTCGTTGTTGGCGAGCCGTGAATGACCGGCGGCCACCCCGCCAACAACGATGAACTTAACTTTATGTTGGGTGAGAACTTCCAGAATCTCGCGAAAGCTCGGTGTCATGGCTTACCTTGAGGTCATGGAAGAAGGCGGCGCGCGATTCCAGTTCCGCCAAGCGCTGGTCGGGCGACAGGGTGGAAAACCATCGAATCAGCGATGGGTCATGCTCCTGCTCAGAGCAGGCGCTGGAGCTAGATTTTTCCATTAGTCAAGGGTAGCGAAAAGAGGGTGGTGGCGGAGAAACCCCGGTAGCAAAGCGGATGCGGTGGTCAACTGAGATGATCAAGCTCTCCGCCAGCGCCGTCGCCGTCCTGGGGTAGGTGATGCCGCGCTGATCGCCGAGGCCTGACAGTTGCGGCGTCTCTCCGGTTTGAGCACCCGGGCCTGGCGTATCAAGGCAGCTTTCCTCAACGTAGTTGAATCCCAGAGAGGTCACGGCGTCCGTCCGAGGAAGGTCGCAATCCGGCACTCCATCGTCGGGGCGGCCGTTGCCGCTGATCACCGAGTGATGGATTGTGGACGAGAAACAACAGGTCAGGTCGCGCAACGTGCTGGGTTTCTTGGCGCGAAGACAGGCATGGAGCGTGTTTTTGATCATGTCGATGATCAAGCATTGAGCCCTGAAATTGTGCGCAAAGATCGGCCTGTGGTGTCGCGGGCATCAATCGCCGGAAAGCATGCCTCCCCAGACGGCGCAATACAGGCAGCCTACAAAACCGGCGCCTACACGATCACCGACCCCCTTGTTTTCCTATTTCCTCAGCTTGGCCGTCGTGGAGTCTTCGACGGCACTGAACGAGCCTTCCGGCTTCCGTATGGCAGACATCAGCACATCCACCGGGCCTCTGACTCCGGAGAGCCGAACAGCCACTCGCCTATCGCGGATGGTTGTTTTTGCCTTCCCCACCAGACAACAAGGTCGGCATTAGAAATCCCATGCCATTTCGTGAATCTGCCGCCAGCCCAGGCATTCCACGTCCAGGCGGCGTTGCCTGGTGTCGCCGCCATAGACCAGCCGTAGATCGACTTCCGGCTGGGGAGAGAGGGAACGGATTCGCTCCGAATACTGGCGCAGGTGATCCAGGAAGGAGCTGTGAAGCGTTGCACCCGATTTGGCTTCACAGGCAATCAAGCGGTTGCCTGACTGCAGCACCATATCGATCTCCGCCCCTCGGGATTCGCGGTAATGGTGCAGCATCGCCTGTTGTCCGCGATGGGTATGATGCTTGTAGATTTCAGCTGCTACCCAGCTTTCAAAGATCGCGCCACGCAGCGGATGATGCCGAAGTTCATCGGCATTGCGAATGCCGAGCAGGTGACAGGCCAGTCCGGCATCCAGAAAATGCAGTTTGGGGCGCTTGACGAGCTGTTTTTTTATGTTTCGGTGCCATGCCGGCGCCAGCATCAGTACGAAGCTCGTCTCGAGAATCGACAACCATTTGCGGGCCGTGTTGTGCGAGACCCCGGCATCGGCACCCAGAGCGCTGAGGTTGACTTCCTGTGCGGTGTGAGCTGCGCACAGGCGCAGAAAGTTTGAGAAGGTGCCGAGGTCGGAGACGTTCGC
>JAZBPR010000021.1:0-8330 GCA_036351735.1 Wenzhouxiangella sp.
AGGCCGGCCATCGGTTCGCCGCCGCGCTCCACGCGATAGTAGCGGGCGTCGCGGTGCCAGGTCTCGACCGATTCATCGGCGACAAAGCGCAGGTCGAACAGGGCTTCAGCGACCCCGAACAATCCACTGAAGACATTCTCGACCTCCAGCCAGGGTTTGAGCTTGTCCTGGCTGATGCCCAGTTGTTGTTCGCGCAGTTTCTCGCTGTAGTAGGCGAGGTCCCATGGTGCCAGCGGTAGTTGTGCACCCAGGGATTCAGCGAATGCTGCCAGTTCGCTGAGTTGTTCACGGGCTTTTGGACGGGCCAGGTCAGCCAGTTCCAGCAGGAACGACTCGATCGCCTCGGGATTTTCAGCCATGCGTTTTTCCAGGCGCAAACGGGCATAAGAATCAAAGCCCAGCATCCCGGCCTGGGTTGCCCGCAGTGCCAGCATTTCAGAAACGATCGGGGTGTTGTCGAACTCGCCGGCGTTTGGACCAAGCTCGGAGGCACGAGTGACATAGGCCCGGTGGAAGCGCTCTCTGAGCGCCCTGTCGTCGGCGTAGGTGACAATCGCTTTGTAGCTGGGATAGCTAAGGGTCGCCATCCAGCCCGATTTGTCCGCGCTGCTGGCCATCCCTGCCAGCAGCTCCAGCTCCTGTGGTGGAAGTCCCGCCAACTGCTCGACGCGCTCGAAGTGCTCTTTGTAGGCTTCAGTCGCGTCCAGCACATGGTTGCCGAACTGGTTGCCCAGAGCAGAAAGACGCAGATTGATCTCGGCAAAGCGCCGGCGGTCCGGCTCAGGCAGACCAACCCCGCCGAGTCTGAATTCGGTCAATTCGTGCTCAATGCAGGCCTTGATCGCCGGCGACTGCTGCTCGAAATCAGGTCGGCCGCGCAGAGTCTTGTAGGCCAGATACAGTTCGCGGTTCTGGCTGCGTTGCGTATGAAAGCGCGTGAGCTCCTCCAGGCAAGCCGGATAGACCTCACGCCAGGCCGGGCTTTGCTGAACGCCGTGTAAATGGGCGATGGTCGACCAGACGGTGGCCAGGGCGTTGTCGGCCAGTGTCTCTGCTTCGACGACGCTGGCGTAGTCGACCGATTCCGGCTCGGCCGCGATCTGATCGATCACAATCTGGTACTCGTCGAGACGTTGTTTAAGCGCCTCGACCGCGTGCTCGGGGCGGATGGCACCAAAGCGGGGAAGCCCTCCGGCCAGCAGAGGGTTGGACGGGTTGTCGTTGGATGTCATGGTGCGTTCAAGCGCTTTTCAGTCGTTCCGGAGCGTCGGCCAGTTCCTCGAGCAGGTCTTCCATCTTCTCGAAAGCCATTGCGAGGTCTTCGGCTTCGGGCAAGAGGGTGATTCGGAAGTAATGGCGCTCGGAGATGTTGAAGCTGGAGCCCGGTACAACGAGGATATGTTTGTGTTCCAGCAATTCGGCGGCAAATCGGTGGTCGTCAAAGTCGGGCATGCTGTCGCGATTGACCGCCGGGAACGCGTACAGCGCGCCCATCGGGGTGGCCAGGTCAAGAAAACGACTCTTTTCGCAGGCATCGATCACGGCCTGACGTGACTCGTACAGCCTGCCTCCCGGTGCCACGAGATCCGCGATGGATTGGTAGCCGCCCAGAGCTGTTTGCACCGCCCATTGACCAGGCACATTGGCTGAAAGCCGCAGGGCCGCCAGTTTCTCCACCGCCAGCCGATAGTCGCCAGCCCGATCCAGGGCGCCGGTAAATACGGCCCATCCAACACGCCAGCCGCAGGCCCGATAGACCTTGGACAAGCCGCCGAAGCTCACGCACAAGGTCTGATCGGCCAGCGGCGCCATCGGCACGAACTGTGCCTCGTCGTAACAAATCGAATCGTAGATTTCGTCACTGAAGATGATGAGATCGTTTTCAGCGGCAATTTGGGCCAGTTCTCTTAAGACTGGCTCCGGGTAAACCGCACCGGTCGGATTGTTGGGGTTGATGACGACTAGCGCCCGCGTTTTCTCATTAATCATTGCGCGAATAGCGTCGACATCGGGCAGAAAGCCCTTGTCTGCCGGGCAGGGATAATGTCGCGGCTGACCCCCATTCAAGACCACGGCCGCTGTCCAGAGCGGGTAGTCGGGGGCTGGAATCAAAACCTCTTCGCCCGGCTCCAGCAGGGACCTCAGAACCAGATCGACCAGTTCAGAGACGCCGTTGCCAATCATGACCTGGTCATAACGGGTATCGGTCAGACCGCGCGACTGGAACTGCATGGCCACGGCTTCCCTGGCGGGAAAAATGCCGGTCTGGGGGCCATAGGCTTCGCTGTATTTCAGGTTTCGAACCACAGCCCGGCGCATGGTTTCTGGCGTACGCAGACCAAATGCGCCTGGGTTGCCAATATTCAAGTGCAGAATATCGTGGCCCTGTTGCTCAAGTTCGCGGGCCCGACGGGCGAGATCGCCGCGGATTTCATAACGCACATCGCCGACCCGGCTGGCGACTCTGAATGGTGTTTTCATGATGGACATGCAAGTTTGACCAAAAAGCCCTGACCGGTTGCAGGGTATCGCAGAACGAGGCCTCTCTCCAGATCAGTTGTTGCCAAACAGGCGGCCTCAGGCTTGATTCAGGCTTCCGCAACCCCGACAATACTGAATCAGTACCACTTCAATCCGGATTTGAATTCCCAATGACTCTTGATCCCGCTCTGAAAGAACGAATCGAACAACAGATCGCTTCCAACGACATCGTGCTGTATATGAAAGGCACGCCAAAGATGCCGCAGTGCGGCTTTTCTGCCAAGACAGCAGGCATGCTGGACACTCTGGTGGGCAGCAATTTTGCCGCGTTCAACGTGCTGGAGGATGAAGCGATCCGTGAGGGGATCAAGGTCTACGGCAACTGGCCAACGATCCCGCAACTCTACGTCAAGGGCGAATTGCTCGGTGGCTGTGACATCGTGACCGAAATGTATAACGCCGGTGAGTTGCATGAAATGCTGGGGCTCGAAAAGCCCGACCGCACGCCGCCGGAAATCGAGATCAGCGACAAAGCGGCGGCCAAGATTCGGGAATTTCTCGAGGGTTATCCGGGTCAGTGTCTGCACTTCTCGATCGCCTCGGACTGGGACGCCAATTTCAACATCGGGCCGCGCGAAGGCCATGAAATTGCCAGCGAAGCTGCCGGCATCACGATCTTGATGGATCTGGCCTCAGCCCAAAGGGCCAAGGGCGCCAAGATCGACTGGGTAGAGACCGTTCAGGGAGAAGGGCTGAAACTTGATCTGCCGGGCGCGCCACCGCCGGTCAAGCAAATGACCCCGGCCGAGCTTCAGCAGAAAATGAATGCCGGTGAGCGCGTGATGGTGGTCGATACCCGTTCTGAAGCCGACCGTAATGCCCATCCGCTGGAATTTGCCCGTGCGCTGGACGCTGGACTGATGGCTGAACTCAAGGAAGCCGATCCCAATCTTCCGCTGGTCTTTGTCTGCAACGTTGGCGTGTCCAGCCAGGCTGTGGCTGAACACTATCGAAAGCAGGGCTTTGCTGAGGTCTACAACCTTGAGGGTGGTGTCCAGGCCATGCTGAGCTGAGCTCGCCTCAGTTCAACTCAAATTCGGCGACGGCTGGCGCATGATCGGATGGGCGCTCCAGCCGTCGGGGTTCCTTGTCGATATAGCTGGTGGTACAGCAATCCTTGAGGCCATCTGAGCACAGCACCAGATCAATTCTCAAACCCAAACCGCGCCGGAACATCGCGGCGCGGTAATCCCACCATGAATACACCGCTTCGGGCTGGTCGAAAAGCCGGAAGCTGTCGTTCAGTCCCAGATCAAGCAGGCGTTGAAGGGCTTCGCGCTCGGGCGTGGAACAAAGGATTTTTTCGTGCCAGGCTTCGGGGTCGTAGACGTCCCGATCGTCAGGGGCGATGTTGAAATCACCCATCACGACCAGTTTGTCGTGTTGACGCCGCTCGGCTTCGACCCAACGGGTGACCGCGTCCAGCCAGCTGAGCTTGTAGGCGAACTTCTCGCTGCCGACTTCCTGTCCGTTGACGACATACAAATTGATGACCCGAACACCGTTCACGGTGGCCGCAATGACGCGTTTCTGAGCGTCGTCGAAATCCGGAATCGCGCTGACCGGATCCCCTTGCGGCGACTTCGAGATCAGCGCCACGCCGTTATAGGTGGGCTGGCCCGAAAAACTGACCTGATAACCGGCCTCGGCAAACGCATCGACGGGAAATTTGTCGTCGGTCAGCTTGGTCTCCTGCAGACCCAGCACATCGGGCGACTGGTGCTGTAACCAGTCCAGTACGTGCGGTAGTCGGACTTTGAGCGAGTTGACATTCCAGCTGGCAATTTTCATGGTCAGAATCAAGTTGTAAGGGTCAACGCCAACAGATTAACGCGAATGGGCGGATCAAGCAGTCGGCAGTTATTCCTCTTCCTCATTCCAGCCGTAGTCAAAAGTGATCTCCTCGTCTTTTGAGATTGTGCGGATCGCATAGAGATCTTCGCCCCACCAATCTGCGTTTGGATCATCGGCATGGTTGAGGAAGCGCATTTCGTTGTTGCCGTCAATGCCCTCCCAGCGCTCGCGTTTCTCGCTCCACAGCCAGAGCACGTGCATGCCGTTTTTCTGCGTGCGCTTGCCTTCATAAGTCCCGATGTATTCATCGACCTCGATGGTTTTTCGCGCGAACAGCCCGCGGCCGTGAATGGGCGACGAGCCCACATAAGCCATGGGGTTTTTGTCGTATTGGCGTTGCGGTGTCTTCTTCTTGAGCTTGGCTTTCATGGCTTGAGTTCGTCGAACGTTCGTGTTTCCAGACCGGGGAATTGCTGATGCATGGTTCGGTTGACTTGATTCGCGGTCCCCGCATCGAGTGGATAAATGTGTTTCAGCTGTCCTGAATCTGCAACCGACCAGGCGACAAGACCAAACTCATCATCGAGGTGTTGTGCTGCCGAGTTGGGTTCATGAGTTTTTCCGACGTCTTGCCTGACCAGGCGGCCGTCCAGATCGAGTTCGCAGCCGGCGGCCACTTCGGCGCGCCAGACAATGCCGTGCGAGTCGCAGAGTGTGATCAAAGTGCGCGCTGCGCGCAGCCACAGACCGTAGTCCCGGATATCCCGTTGCCCGAAATCGATCAGACCGAGAAAGGGCAGCACCAGTTGATTGTGCTCTGGCTGCCAGGTGGCCTGTAAGCCTGCAGCCAGATCGAAGTCCATGGCTTCGTCTGGCGCGAGCAGAACGTGTTCGACCACCGGCCAAAGCCCGCTCAAGCCAGCCGTGTCCATTTGCACGTGCTGCAAGGCGAGCAGGTCGTTGGCGGTCAGCAGCTGGCCGTGGGTGGATTCCATGCCCAGTGCCTCGCTCAACAGCGCGCGCGCCGGCGGATCAATGCTGCCGCGCTCAAAGAGCTCGCGCTCGAGCTGGCTTTCCAGACTGATGCCGAGTTCTTCTGTCACAACCAGTAAGAGAGGTATGACCACGAACTGACCCTGAACGGTTGGATTGGGCGGTGTCAGGCGTTGATCCGGCAGTTGTCCTTGATGGGTGCCAATCGCGAGCAGACTGGGGCTCAGTCCGCTTTGACGGATCAAGGGTTCTGCTGCATCAGCGAGCGCGGACCAGGCTGGCAGCCCCGGCCTGAGCAACTCGTGCGGCTCAAATGCCGCGCCGGCAGCAACCAGCATGCCCTGATCTGCCTGATCAACGGTGCGTGCCAGATCTTTGGCCAATGCCTCGGCCAGCCGCTCAGCCTGCAAGCGGTCAATGGTACGGCGAGAGTAGCTGCCCGGCTGGATTTCGAATCCGGCGGCCAGACGGATATCATGTATGGCAGTCGTCAAGAGCAGTCAAGGATTGGAGTGGAGAAAGAGCATACAGATCAGGCGTTGAAGCTGCGTTGGAAAGACTCGGATTTCGCCAGTCTATCGACTGGAGAACTCTACGCGATTCTAGCCGCCCGGGTCGATGTTTTCGTCGTAGAGCAGGATTGTCCATACCCTGAGCTTGACGGTTTGGATCAAACGGCCCTGCACCTGTGGGCAGCCAATGAAGAGGAACAGGTTGCCGCTTATGCCCGAATTACGGCGCCGGGCACGCGTTTTGAGGAGCCATCCATTGGCCGTGTGATCACCACATCGGACTTTCGCGGTCAGGGTCTGGGACGAGCGTTGATGAACCGGGCGCTCGAACTGGCCCGGAAACATTATCCGGGCGCTAGCCTGCGTATTTCAGCCCAGCAGCATCTTCAGCCTTTTTACGAAACGCTGGGCTTTGCCTTTGTGTGCGGGCCGTACGACGAGGACGGCATCCCGCACGTCGAAATGCTCAGATCAGAACAGTGAAAACGGCGAGCGCCGCCCTCGGCTGCCGCTGGACCCGCGGCGGCGACGGCGCATTCTGGCAAGCAGGGCATGCTCACGTGCTTTCAGGAAATCACCTCGGTTGAGTTCATCCGGGTCGACTCCGCGCCGCTTCGCTTCAGAGGCCCGGTAGGCGACGAAATCCTGGTAGGCGTCCATCTCGGGCTTCAGTTCCCGGCCCAGCAGTTCGATCATGATGGCGTCGTCCAGATAACCCAGACCGGGGACATCATCCGGAATCAGATCGTCAGGTGCATTGAAGTAGGCCAGCGCGGCCAGAACACGACCGCGACCCACATCCTGCATTCCCCAGCCTTCGTCTTCCAGCATGCTGGTCAGAATACTGATCTGGTTCAGGCGATCACGGATATAGTCGCTTTCAACCTTTTCATTGACCTCTTCAAGCAGACTCCGT
Source organism: Wenzhouxiangella sp. (assembly GCA_036351735.1). Taxonomy (GTDB): domain Bacteria; phylum Pseudomonadota; class Gammaproteobacteria; order Xanthomonadales; family Wenzhouxiangellaceae; genus Wenzhouxiangella. Next base: position 6,757 of record JAZBPR010000021.1, read on the forward strand.
GCACCCTTGATGATGGTGGCATCGTCCAGCTTGCGGGATGTTTCCATCGCGGCACGGGCTCGCTTGCGAAAATGCTCCAGATCTTTCTCGGTGAATTCCAGCGTAATGCGCAGGCTCATGGTGTCTGTCTCTCGTTGCGAAGGGCGGGGTATGGGTGATAAGCCTAGGTGCTTGCTGGCCTGACGTCAATGTGCCGGAAGTCTGAGGGTCATCAGACCGAGACGACAAACAGGGCGATACAGCAGGCGATGCCCGCCGTCCAGACCAGCGAGCGCAATAAATGGAGGTCGGCCAGGTAGCTGATCGCATAGGCGATCCGGCTGGCCACAAACCCAATGGCCAGCGCGTCTGTGGTCGACTGCTCGGCTCCAGCCAGATGCGCGATGATCACCGCAGCGGCGAAGAAGGGAAAGATCTCGAAACTGTTCTGCTGCGCCCAAACAGCGCGATTCCGGAAACCGCTTGCCTGGGCATACCAATCGCGTGGTCGCCGGTTATCGAAGCCCCTTACGCCGATTTTTGCAACCCCGATCAGTAGGTACGGTAGAAGGGCTGCGATCAGAACACACCAGAAAGCCAGAGTCATTGCGGATTGCTCCTTCGGTCGAACCGTTCAGCGGAATTGGCCGGGCCGCCCCGGGACAGGATGAAGAAAGCCCTGGGCGCTGGCCTCCGCCTCTCGTCCTTCCTCATCGATCAGCGTCAGCTCCATGCGCCAGCCGGCGTTGCGCCCCGCCGGACTTGCCGACGACTGGCCTTCGGTTGCGAACTCTCGCTGCAGCGCGCGCAGGCCTTCGCGCTCACCGGGGCTGCGCAGGGTGAAGACTTCGCGGCCGCGCGCGCTAATGTCAATGTTGAAGTCGCGGGAGGCGTCGACCAGCAGGCTTTGTTCAATGAAAAAGCGCACCTTGAGTTCGCTCAGGTTCAGACTGCGATCGTTCAGGTTACGCAAGCCGATATCCAGGCTCGCCTGGTCACCGTCCAGTGTCAGACCTTCAAACCGAATCAGGGGCAGCTCCCCCCGGATCTCCCGACTGCCGGATCCGCAGGCAGAAAGGATCAGGCCTGCAGCGAGCAGGGCCAGAATTGCGAGCTGGCGGGAGGATGTTTTCACGTCACCTATCATACGTTAGCGTCATGACGCATTCGTCCCGGTTTCCTGACCCCGCTCTGATCATCGGGGCCTCGCGAGGCATCGGCCTGGCGCTGGCGCGCGAACTGCTGGCCCGCTCGTCCGATGGCACCGTGATTCTGGCTTCGCGCTCTGCACTGGCGTCCGACGAGCTCAGACCATTGGTCGCGCAATATGAAGGTCGCCTGACTCGGATGACGATGGATGTCACCGATCAGGCGTCGGTTGCCGATGCTGCCAGGCGGCTTGATGAACTCTCAGTTCGTCCTGCGCTTGTGTTGAATGCGGCTGGGCTGTTGCATGACGCCAATCAGAGCTTGCGTCCTGAAAAGCGCCTTGAAGATCTGGATGCCGAGGCGATGCAGCGCGTTTTTGCGGTGAACTCCATTGGGACGGCCCTGTGTCTGCGCTATTTTTTGCCGCTGATGGCCGATGAAGGCAA
>JAZBPR010000022.1:0-43139 GCA_036351735.1 Wenzhouxiangella sp.
CAGTCTGGCAGCTCGTCGGGCTCATAACCCGAAGGTCGCAGGTTCGAATCCTGCCCCCGCTACCAGGTTTTTTGAGAAACTCGGAAAAAGCCCCTGGTTGCTAGGGGCTTTTTTCGTTATTGCGCCGCAAGGTGTGAAATTGGTCGTTTAAGGATGGATTGATGGCGGTTTCCGATCGCTTACAGACATTGCTGGAGCCGGTGATCGAGGACCTTGGCTACGAGCTGGTCGGCATCGAGTATCAGTCGAATCCGAAGAACCGTGTGGTTCGGGTCTTTATCGATCAGGAGCCGGACGGGATTGGCGTTGAAGACTGTGAGCGCGTCAGTCGCGAAGTTTCGGCGCTGATGGATGTCGAAGAGCCTGTCCCGGGCCAGTACACGCTTGAAGTGTCTTCGCCCGGAGTCGAACGGCCACTGTTTACCGGTCAGCATTTTGCCCGGTTCGTCGGTGAGACCGCGGCCGTGCAACTCGCGGTGCCGGTCAATAATCGCCGCCGCTTCAAGGGCATCATCGTGGCGGCTGACGATGATCAGGTGATATTGGAGGTTGATGGCCAGCGCATTGAGCTGGGTATCGCAGACGTGGCCCGAGCGCACTTGGCGCCGGACCTTGAAGCATTGTTTGCCGCAAGGCAAGAGGATAATCAAGCGGACGTGTCGTAATGAACAAGGGCAAGGAAATACTGCAGGTCGTCGACGTCGTTTCTAACGAGAAGGGTCTCGACAAGGAGACCATTTTTGAAGCGATCGAGGCCGCGCTGGCGTCGGCTGCCAAGCGTCGTCACCCCGAAGACATCGAGGTTCGGGTTGCCATCGATCGAAAGACCGGTGAATACGAAGCGTTCCGGCGCTGGGAAGTGCTTTCCGACGACGAAGAAGAGGTCGAGCTGGAATCGACCGATCGTCAGATCCGGCTGACCGAAGCTCGTGAACATGATCCCGAACTCGAAGTGGGAGACTTCATCGAAGAGCCGATGGAACCGCCCGAGTTTGGTCGCATTGCCGCGCAGGCGGCCAAGCAGGTCATTGTCCAGCGAGTTCGGCAGGCAGAGCGCGAGCAAGTGGTGGAAGCCTACTCCGGGCGGGTTGGCGAGTTGATTCATGGTCAGATCGAGCGCATGGAGCGCGGCGGTGTGGTTCTGGATCTGGGCGAGAATGCCAAGGCGTTCATCCCGTCCCGTCACACGATTCCTGGCGAAACGGCGCGTCCAAAGGACCGGCTGCGTGGCTATCTTTACGAAGTTCGCCCGGATCAGCGGGGTCCACAGCTGTTCGTCAGCCGGACCATGAGCGAATTTCTGATCGAGTTGTTCAAACTCGAAGTCCCGGAGATCAACCAGGGGCTGATCGAGATCGAAGGCGCAGCCCGTGATCCTGGTCGGCGGGCCAAGATTGCTGTCCACGCGCTGGACGACCGTACCGATCCCATCGGCGCCTGCGTCGGGATGCGTGGATCACGTGTACAGGCGGTCTCGAATGAGCTGGCCGGAGAACGCATCGACATCATCTTGTGGGACGAGAATCCGGCCCAGTTCGTGATCAATGCCATGGCTCCCGCCGAAGTTCACTCCATCGTGGTCGACGAAGACTCGCGCAGCATGGACATTGCGGTTGAGGAAGACAACCTCTCGCAGGCGATCGGTCGCGGCGGTCAGAACGTGCGCCTGGCCTCTGAGCTCACCGGTTGGCAGCTTAATGTCATGACCGTCGATGAAGCTGAGCAGAAAAGCGAAAGCGAATCGCGCAGCGTGCTCGAGATGTTCATGACCAAGCTCGATGTGGATGAGGAACTGGCTTCCATTCTGGTCGCCGAAGGTTTCACCAACGTCGAGGAAGTGGCCTACGTGCCGGAGTCTGAACTGCTTGCGATCGAAGAGTTCGATGAAGGCATCGTCGCGGAATTGCGCCAGCGTGCCCGAGATGCGCTGCTGACTCAAATGATTGTCTCGGAAGAGCAGTTGGAAGAGCATCGGCCCGAGCAGGACCTGCTGGATCTGGAGGGCATGACCGACACGGTGGCGTTCAGGCTGGCCGAGAATGGCATCCGGACCCGCGACGATCTTGCCGAGTGTGCCGTGGATGAGCTTGAGGACGTGAAGGATCTAACGCCCGAGCTGGCTGCCGAGCTGATCATGAAGGCTCGTGCCCACTGGTTCGCCGAAGACTAAGCACTTAAAGATTTAATTCGAGGAAGATTGAATGTCTCAGGTCACCGTTACACAACTTGCTGAAGTGTTGGGCGTTGGTGTCGACCGCCTCATCACTCAGCTCAACGAAGCCGGAATCAAGGTTGATGATCCTTCGGCGGAGGTGACCAATGAGGATAAGAAGAAGCTGCTGACTCATTTGCGTACCGCCCATGGCAAGGAAGAGCAGGGCAGCGGTCCGCGCAAGGTCACCCTCAAGCGCAAGACCGTTAGCGAGCTCAAGGTGCCCACAGCCGGGGCAGGACGAACCCGCGGCCGGGGTGCTGCGCCATCGCGTACGGTGAATGTCGAGGTCCGCAAGAAGAGGACCTACGTCAAGCGTGCTGCCATCGCCGAGCAAGAGCAGTCAGATCCCGAACGTGAAGCGGCGGCCAAGGCCCTGGAAGAGGCCCGTCAGCAGCGCGAGGAAGCCGAGCGCCAGGAGCGTGAGGAGGCCGAACGGCGTCAGCGCGAGCAGGAAGAGCAGGCGCGAGTTCAGGAAGAAGAACGCAAGCAGCGTGAAGCCGAGGAAGAGGCCCGCCGGGTTGAGGTTGAAAAAGAACGTGCACTGGCCGAAGCCCAGGCGCGGGTCGAGGCCAAGGTAGCCCGCCAGGCTGCAGAGCGCGAGGCCGAGCGCAAGCGTCGGGCGGCAGCACCGAAAGGCCCGGAAGACTCTCGAACCCGCTATGGTCGCGAAGAGCTGCATGTCACCCCCAAATCCAAGCGCCGCAAGCCCAAGCGCAAGGGCCGCGCTGCGAGCACTTCGGTGGGGACCGAGCACGGTTTTCAGAAGCCAGTGGCGCCAGTCAAGCGTGAGGTCGAGATTCCGGAAACCATCACTGTGGGCGATCTGGCCAAGTTGATGGCGGTCAAGGCCGGTGAGGTCATCAAGACCCTGATGGGCATGGGCAGCATGGTGACCATCAATCAGGCGCTGGACCAGGACACGGCGATTCTGGTCGCTGAGGAAATGGGCCATGAGGCCCGCGTTGCCGAGGCCCGGGATATCGAGCAGGAACTCGTCGCTGAAGAGGCCGAAGACGGGGCCCAGGAATCGACACGCCCGCCGGTTGTCACGGTCATGGGTCACGTCGACCACGGCAAAACCTCTCTTCTGGACTACATCCGACGGGCCAAAGTGGCCGCAGGAGAACAGGGCGGGATTACCCAGCATATCGGCGCCTATCACGTCGAGACAGACAGTGGCGTGGTGACGTTCCTCGATACCCCTGGACACGCTGCGTTTACCGCGATGCGGGCGCGCGGCGCGCAGGCCACCGACATCGTGATTCTTGTGGTCGCTGCCGACGATGGCGTGATGCCGCAAACCAAGGAAGCCATTCAGCACGCGCGCGCGGCCGGGGTGCCCCTGATCGTTGCGGTCAACAAGATCGATAAGCCCGAGGCCGACCAGGATCGGGTCAAGTCCGAGCTGTCGGCCGAGGAAGTCGTCCCCGAGGAATGGGGTGGTGAGGAAATTTTCGTCCCCGTCTCGGCCATGACCGGCGAGGGAATTGACGCGTTGCTCGACGCGGTGCTGGTTCAGTCTGAAGTGCTGGAACTCAAGGCGGCACCAGAGCGTCGCTGCAAGGGCGTCGTGGTCGAGTCCGCGCTCGACAAGGGACGGGGTCCCGTTGCGACCATCCTGGTTCAGGATGGCACCCTGCGTCGCGGTGACATGATTTTGGCAGGCGAGGAATATGGCCGTGTCCGGGCCATGTTCAACGAACTGGGCCAGCCTATCGAGGAGGCAGGGCCGTCCATTCCCGCCGAGGTATTGGGACTGTCCGGTGTGCCCAATGCGGGTGATGATGTCCTGGCCGTGGCCGACGAGCGCAAGGCACGTGAAGCCGCCGATCAGCGCAAGCAGTCGTCGCGTGAGGGCCGTTTGGCCGAGAAACAGGCCGCGAAGTTGCAGAATCTGTTCGATCAGATGAGCGAAGGGGCTAGTGGTGAGGTGCAAAACGTCAACCTCGTCATCAAGGCCGACGTTCAAGGATCGGTCGAGGCGCTGCGCGACGCGCTGACCCGGCTGTCGACCGAAGAGATCAAGGTCAACGTGGTCTCCTCCGGTGTCGGGGGTATTACCGAATCCGACGCCAGCCTGGCGCAGGCTTCTGGCGCCATCATCATCGGCTTCAATGTTCGCGCCGACGCAACAGCGCGCAAGATCATTCAGGAAGCCGACCTGGACCTCAATTACTACAGCGTCATTTACGACGCCATTGACGACGTCAAGAAGGCGATCAGCGGGCTGTTGGGCACAGAGACCAAAGAGCAGATTCTGGGTCTGGCGGAAGTCAAGGATGTATTCCGCTCTTCCAAGCTTGGCGCGGTCGCCGGCTGTTTGGTGATCGAAGGCGTGGTCAAGCGAGCCAATCCGATCCGCGTGCTGCGCGACAACGTGGTTGTCTTCGAAGGTGAACTCGAATCATTGCGACGCTTCAAGGATGACGTGTCTGAAGTTCAGGCCGGAACCGAGTGTGGTATCGGCGTCAAGCAGTACAACGATGTCAAGGTGGGCGATCAGATCGAGTGCTTCGAGCGCGTTGAAGTGCAACGGACTCTGGAGTGATGTCTACGCCCCGCTCCGAGCGTGTCGCCGGACTGCTGCGACGCGAACTTGCCGACATATTGCATCAGTCCTTCGAGTTTGAACTGCCGTCGGGATTGATCAGCGTGACCGACGTTGAGGTGTCGCGCGATCTCTCGCATGCGAAGGTCTATCTGGCCGTTCTGGAAATCGAGCAGGCGCCGGAAATCATCCGGTTTCTCAACGAGCATGTCGGTCAGGTGCGGCACGAGTTGGGCCATCGGATCCGCCTGCGCCTGACGCCCTCACTGAAGTTTATCCACGATACCTCCTCGGAATCCGGGCAGCGAATCGAGCAACTGCTTGCTGCCGCCCGCAAGCCTGCACGTTGAGTTCTCCTGATTCCGGCATTCTCTTGCTGGACAAGCCGCAAGGCTTAAGCTCGAATGCTGCTTTGGGCAGGGCCAAGCGCGTTCTGGGTCTCCGCAAGGCTGGGCATACCGGCACGCTGGATCCCATGGCCTCCGGTCTTCTCGTCCTGTGTTTCGGTGAGGCGACCAAGGTCGCAGGGTTTCTGCTGGATGGAGACAAGACCTATCTGGCCGAAATCTTTCTGGGTGCGACAACGGATACCGACGATGCTGAGGGGGAGGTCATCGAACATCGACCCGTACCCTCGATGTCGTCGGCTGTGATTGAGGGCGCTCTGGATGGGTTCAGAGGTGAGATCCAACAGGCGCCGCCGATGTATTCGGCGCTCAAGCATCACGGGCAGCGGCTTTATGCGCTGGCCCGCCGCGGTGAAAGCGTTGAACGTCCGGCCCGGCCCGTGACGATTCATGAACTCCTGCTTCTGGATACTCAGCCGGATCGGATGACCGTGCAAGTGCGTTGCTCGAAAGGAACCTATATCCGGTCGCTGGCGCGTGATCTGGGCGAGAAGCTTGGCTGCGGCGCTCACTTGAGCGCATTGAGACGAACGCAGAGTGGCCCGTTCGCGTTGTCTGATGCGGTGCGTCTGGCCGAACTGGACACCATGGATGCTGCAGCGGCAAAAGCGTGTCTGAAGCCGGCGGATTGTGCGCTGACCCATCTTCCGTCAGTTGATCTGGATGCTGACGACAGCCAGCGCCTGCAGTTGGGCCAGAAATTGCCTTCTGATCGTGCCGGTTCCATTGATGGCCTGGTGCGGCTTTACGGGCCGGACGGCTTTTTCGGACTCGGTGAGGCCGAGGCGCGCGGGCTGAAGCCCAAACGATTGTTCCGGACGAGCGGTCGGTAGACGCTGCGGAGTTGCGGAGTATCGTCTAGCGCGAGACGCTAAGCCGCGCTCGAATGCCTTCGGTTAAATGAGGTTCGATGGCATGGCGCATCGGAGTCACAAGCTTGAACGGTGCTGCGATGATGTGCCCGCTGTCCAGCCAGCGCTCTCCGCCGGCGATATCCATCACGACTCCGCCTGCCTCCTGGACCAGCAGGGCACCGGCTGCCACATCCCAGGGCTTCAGGTTCAGTTCCCAATAACCATCCAGACGTCCGCAGGCGACGTAGGCCAGGTCCAGAGAGGCCGCACCGGCTCGCCGGATATCCTCGACTTTTTCAAACAAGCTGAAGAACATGCCTTGATAGGCGTCCATCAGCCGCCGCGACCGGAACGGAAATGCGGTTCCCAACACAGCACCGGATAATTCCCGCCGGCCAGAAACGCGGATGCGCTGATCGTTGAGAAACGCGCCTTCTCCGCGGCTGGCGCTGAACATCTCATCTCGAATCGGATCGTAGATCACCCCATGTTCGATCCGACCCTTGATTTGCAACGCAATAGAAATGGCGTAGTGCGGAATACCCCTCAGGTAGTTGCTCGTCCCGTCGATGGGGTCCACAATCCACAGGTACTCGCTTTCGCCGACCTGCCCGTTTTCTTCGCCCAGAATGGCGTGGTCCCGGTGAAGCCTGAGCACATGTTCCCGAATGGCCTGTTCGCAGGCCCGGTCCACATCGCTAACGTAGTCATGCCGGGCCTTGCGCTCTACCGGAATACTGTCCAGCCGGTCGCGGTACTTGCGAATCAGGCCGCCGGCCTTGCGGGCGGCTTCGGAAGCGATATTGATATAGGGATTGGACACTGGCCAGAAGCGGATACGGGGATAGATGGTAATGCTAGCAGAAGCGCCCTGTATCCGGCTGTTTCAGTACACCTCGACGCGTGTGACAAGAATGATTTCGCAGGCTCCGTTCCCGCTGTCTGACCGAGTGGTTGAGCTGCGCCATTGCCAGCCATTGTCGCGTTCGATGTTGACCAGCAGACCCCGCAACCGGATGCGCTTGCCTTTCTCGGTGCGCTGGAGTTCGGCAAACACGGCCGGGTTCGCCGGAATCAGATGCATGTTCGCGCTGTTTTCAATGATGTCCGAACGCGGGATGGGATAACTCTCGACCTGCCAGTAATAAAAGCGTCCACTCTGACGGATCGAGACCTGATCAACCACCGTTTGTTCTGCCATCGGCCCCCAGCCCAGGGCCAGATCAATCGGTGAGAGTCGAGCCTCGGTACCGCGATGATAGTCGCGTCGGCCCAGGATCAAGGCTTCCAGCTGGAAGTCTGCCACGGGGCGAATTTCGAACCCATCGACTTCGATCAACGGATGCGCATCGACGGCCCGCTGTAGGGGTGCATTCTGGATGGAGACACCGGCCGCAAAGCCGGTTGGGACGTCAACAAACGCTGCCAGCTCATCGGCCAGCGGTGCGTCGAGCGAAGGGTTCCACAGATACCAGGCCAACGCCAGAAGCGTCAGTGCCAGGATCAGCCTTGTATTCATTGGCGTGTGGACCGGAAGCCTCGAAGGGGCAGTCTAGGCGGCCGCCGCCTCGGAAACGCTGTGCCCGGTTCGTGCCAGTTTGGGGCTATCGCTGTCGATGCCGCAGGCTCTGGCTACAAAGCTTTCGCGCAGGGGCCACAAACGTGCCGCGAGGCCGAACCCCGCCCCGAGCAGATGTCGACCCGCGCCGGCCGGCGAGCGGACCAACTCATTGATGCTGTGGATGCCGCCGCCGATCAGGGTGCTGTTGCTCAAACGCCATCGCTGATAAGTCCTCAAGCTTTGCTCCGGGCTTCCCTGCGACCATGGCTCGAGGACTTCGGCCAGTGCGGCTGCGTCCATCAAGCCGAGGTTCAGGCCCTGTCCGGCCAAAGGGTGGACGGTTCGGGCCGCGTCACCGAGCAGCACGAACCGGTGCGAGACAAGACTGCGTGCCCGGCGACGGATGAGTGGCAGGGTCCGGCGGGGGCCGACTTCCAGAATCTGCCCCAGCGGCGAATCCTGATGCTGATTGATGTCTTGAATGAAGGCCTCAGGATCGATTGCCGAGAGACTTTCCGCGCGCTCGCGACTCTGAGACCAGACGATGGACGATCGTCCGTCGGGCAATGGCAGCAGCGCTAAGGGGCCATGCTCAGTAAAGCGTTGCCAGGCCAGATTGCGATTGCTGTTTTCAGTTCGAACGGGTGCAATCAGTGCGCGCTGGTTGTAATGCCATTCATCTGCGGTGATACCAGCGTGTTGGCGAAGGCGACTGCGTCCGCCATCTGCAGCTACAAGAAGGCTGGCGCGTAGCGTACGACCGTCATCAAGCGCGATTCGGACCGTCTCTGATCCCACCTCACAGCTGGTCCAAGAGGCGGGCGCAAACGTCGTGACCACATCCATGCCATCCAGGGCTTGCCAGATCGCCTGCTCCATGGCAGGAATCTCAGCGATCCAGCCGAGCTCAAGCAGTCCGTGATCAGATGCCGAGAATTTCACGCCCAGAGACTCGGCATAAACGTGCATATGGCTGTAGGGGGCCAGGCGCGCGTGCTCCAGATGCTGCCATGCCCCGGCGGCTGACAGGACGCGCTGCGATCCGGGACTGATGGCGACTACGCGCAGGTCGAACTCACCGGGCGTGGCCTGGAATCGGGGGCGCCGGGCATCAATTAGCGCAACCCGACGGCTCTGTCTGGCCAGAAGCGCGGCGCAGGTAGCCCCGGCAACGCCGCCGCCCACAATGATGATGTCGAAGTCCAGCGTGGCCATGCAGCGCTCAAGTTGCTCCGCGGGCCAGTCGGGTCACAGGATCGCGGAAACCCATGGCAGACTGGACCAGCCGCCGACTCAAGCCCGGGATCGCCGCATGGGCTGCCAGTCCAAGACCCGCCCCAGCTCGGGCCAGCAACGAGGGGTTCGTAAAAGCGCGGGCCAGCGTGTCGGTATAGCGCACCGTGGCTTCCTGATCATGCCGCCTGGCTTCCACGTAATTCGACAGCGCTGCATGGCTGCCGGGGTCGTCGTGGCTGTCCAGCGTTTCAACCAGTCCGGCGACGTCGCGCAGGCCCAGATTGAAGCCCTGGGCTGAGACCGGGTGGACACTGTTGGCTGCATTGCCAACCAGCACGACCCGATCGGCTGCAGGTTTCGGCGTGCGTTGTCTCAACAGCGGATAGCGGGCACGTTTGCCGGGATTGGAAAACCCTCCGAGGTCGGATGCAAAACGCTGTTCCAACCGCGTGAGCAGCGTCTGATCGTCCCATGTCATGGCCTCATCGATCTTGTCGGATCGGTCAATCCAAACTGTCCCCAAACGCCCCTCTGGTTGTGGCAAAAAGGCCAGAGGACCCTGAGGCGTAAAACGTTCCCAGGCAATGTCGGGCCTGGCCTTCCCGGGCTGGACGTTGAAGATCATCGCTGACTGCCCGTAGTCGTAGCGCTCGGAGGCGATGCCGGCAATTTGACGGACCATGGAATTCGTCCCATCCGATCCGACCAGCAGACTGGCGGTGTGGATGTCTCCAGTGTCCAGACGCATGCGGACCTGATCAGAGTCGACGTTGAAAGTCTCCAGCCGCGCCGGGCAGATCTGGGTCACCCCGTTCTGATTGGAGAGAGCTTCAAGCATGACATTGCCGAGTTCGCGTGCGACGATGACCGCTCCGAAAAGCTCGCGCTGGTAGTCGCCGGCGCGGAGATTCAGTCGGCCGAATCCGCCGGCACGGGTGATCCGGATTTCACGGACCGGCATACGCGTCAGGCTATCGGGCAGAAGACCGAGACCTTTCAGGATGTTGAGTGAGGCCGCGTTGATGACCAGGGTGCGATCGTCGTAGCTGGGTTGATGGTTGGCGCTGCGCTCAGCGGCTTCGATCACGGCGACCTTTCGCCCGGCTTTGGCCAGACCGGAAGCCAGCGCTGCTCCGACCAGCCCGCCGCCGGCCAGGATGACGTCAAAATGACTCACGCCTGCATGACCTGTTCGATGTCGTCGATGCTCGAGGGCACGGCGCGTGTCAGCACTTCCGGGTCACTGGAAGTGACCCTAACGTCGTCCTCGATCCGGATGCCAATATTGCGCAACGGTTCGGGGATGTCGTCTTCATCACCAATATAGAGTCCGGGCTCAACCGTGACGACCATGTTGCGTTCGAGCAGGCGCGACTCCCCGTCGATCTGGTAGTCGCCGACATCGTGCACGTCCAGGCCCAGCCAGTGACCAGTTTTGTGCATGTAGAAGCGGCGGAAATGCTGCTCTTGGATATTGTCGTCGACGCTCCCGGACAGCAGCTTCAGGTCAATCAGGCCTTCGGTGAGCGTTCGGACTGCCGCATCGTGAAAGGCCTGGTAGGGACGACCTACACGTACCTGGTCGATGGCAGCTTGCTGTGCCGCAAGCACGACCTCATAGACGTCACGCTGCGCCGGACTGAAATGGCCGTTGACAGGAAAAGTGCGCGAGATGTCAGCGGCATAGTTCTCAAACTCGCAGCCTGCATCGATCAGCAACAGTCCGTCGTCGGGCAAGGGCTGATTGTTGGTGATGTAATGCAGAATCAGTGCATTGCGCCCGCCGGCCACGATCGGAAGATAGGAGGGTGGACATCCGTGGCGCTGGTACTCATGCATCAGCTCGGCCTGGATTTCGGCCTCGTTCATCCCTGTCCGACAGTGGCGCATGGCGCGCGTCATGGCCTGGCTGGCGATGCTGGCGGCCCGACGCATGCAGCGAATCTCATCGCTGGACTTGATCAGGCGAGCCTCGTGCAGAAGATGTTCCAGCGAGACGATTTCACCGGGCCCTTTTTCACCCTTGGAGCGGGTGCGCAGCTGATTGCGCCAGCCCAGCACACGCTGATCAAACCCCGAATCTTTTCCAACCAGATGAAAAAGGCGGTCGCAGCCTTCCATCAGATTAGGCACGATGTCGTCCAGATCCTGGATGGGAAACGCATCATCCATGCCCAACTGCTCGCGCGCGCCGTCGATCCCCAAACGTGCGCCGTCCCAGCGCTCGCGCTCGGGATCGCGCTCGCGCAGGAAGAGCAGTTGTTCGCCTGATTCGCGCCCCGGTCTGAGTACCAGAACGGCTTCGGGTTCGTTCAGGCCGGTCAGATACCAGAAGTCGCTGTCTTGCCTGAATGGATAGGCGCTATCACCGTTGCGAAGTATTTCTTTGGCGCTGGCCACGAGGACCAGGCTTCCCGGGCCGGTTTCGGCCATCAGCCGTTGTCGGCGGGTCTGAAATTCGTCAGCTTGAATGCTCATGCAGCGCTCTCCCGGCTATGCTCACGCAATAACAGTGTTGCCATGCGAACAAATTCAACCAGCTCGGCGTAAGCGCTTTCCTCGACCTCATCATCGGCCTCTGGTTCGGTCGTCGCCCGTGCGATCTGTTCCAGTAGATGCACGGCCTCGGTTGCTTCACCCGGGGCAATCGTCGGTTCGCCCGCCCCGAAACCGGACAGAAATCCCGAGCACCAGTGAGCCAGGCAACCGGTGCGCTCGTCCAGAGGACGCTCGTCGGTGGGCAGCAGCGGGCGGAAAGACATTTCGCTGGCATCCAGCTCATCCCGCATGGCCTTTAAAGCCGGCTCGGTTTGTTGATTCAACTCGTCTGAATCCCAGTCGCCGGTCTGAAGCGCGGCGAGGTGGGTGATGAGCTGGTCTTTGTTCAGTGCAGGTTTTGCGCTCAACAGGCCTACGACCAGGCCATGGGTTTCAGCGACGCAAGTCGCTTCGGGTTCGTCGGCAAGGGCGAGAATCCAAGCCAGTTTGAGGTCCTGATCCGGCATCGGCAAGGCGCGCTTTGTTATGGACTTAAAGACAAGGCAAAAAGTGTATCACCGCCGGTGCTTGTGACCGCGATCGTGAGGTTCTATGATGGATGGCTACTGCAATTGCGTATGGATGGCTCATGAGTTCACTATCCCAGTCAGAAGCTGACCTGGATCGTCTGGAGCAGGGGCTTAAGGAAATGGTCCGACGTCTGCGTGTGTTGGAAGAGGAAAACCGTTCCCTCAAGGCCCGCCAGGACAACCTGGTTAGTGAAAGGGCCGTGCTGGTCCAGCGTAATGAAGAGGCGCGTTCCCGCGTTGAGGCCATGATTGAGCGCCTTAAAGCCCTGGAATCCGCGAACTGAGAGAAATAACCATGAGTCAAGCTGAACCGGTCACCGTCAGAATTCTGGAGCGCGAGTATCGCGTTATGTGCACGCCGTCCGAGCGCCGGGCGCTCATGGAATCCGCGCTGTTTTTGGATGGTCAGATGCGCGAGATCAGGGATTCCGGACGGGTCAGTTCAATGGACAAGATTGCTGTCATGTGCGCGCTCAACCTGTCCGAGGAGCTTCTTCGCTTGCGTCAGGATCTGAAACAGCGGGAAGAAAAAATAGACCTGCGAATCAGTGAGTTGGCTACCGAGCTTGACCAAGTGATCGGAACGCAATAGAGTGGTGACTAGGCGCTCTCTGCGGTGTTTGCCAGCAGGAAAGTAATATGCCTTGTCCCTACTTATTGACCTAGGGATGGCGGCTTTCGACGCCGGTGTGCAGCTTGTTTCAACGCGAGTTGCCTGAAGGCCCGAAGAGCCAACCCACCTGAACCATTGGTTCAAGGTCACCGACCTGCAGCGGCACTGGTGGAGAGCGCCATTCCTGATTTGCGACCCCCTGTGATCTGATGACAGTCGGCTCGTTGCCAGCCCAGTCCGTTTTTCAATGACAGATTCACCCGCACCCTCTCAGGCGAAGCAGATTCTTCGCCGGCAATTCCTGTCGGAGCGGCTGGCTTTGTCGGCCCAAAGGCGCTTGATACTGGACCGCCAGCTTGCTGCGCAGCTTGTTCGTTTCATGGCTGAGCGTCCGGGGATCAGGGTTTCGGCGTTTTGGCCGTTCAGGGGCGAGCCTGATTTGACGCCGGCGCTGAGAGTCCTGCATGACGCGGGCCGCAGGATCTATCTGCCGGTTCTGCAAGGGCAGGAGATGACGTTTGGTCGTTGGTACCCCGACATCGCCATGCGCCCCAACCGATTTGGAATTCCGGAACCCCAAAGTGCTGAGTTCTGTCCTGCTGACACCCTGGACTGGGTGCTGATGCCCATGCTGGCCTTTACCGGGGCTGGAGCGCGGCTCGGAATGGGCGGAGGGTTCTACGACCGGACCTTCGGGTTTCTGCTCCACTCAGACGCAGGTCCGCAGCCGGTATTGGTCGGAGTCGCTTACAGCTTGCAGCAAGCGCCTGCGCTTCCCGTGGATCGCTGGGATGTGCCTCTGAGCGTCGTGATAACGGATCTGGGCGTGCATGAATGTGGTCTTTCGGAACGTGACCCGACGGCAAGCTGATAGACTTTCAGCCATGAACTACTGGCTAATGAAATCGGAGCCCGATGCCTTTGGGCTGGATGATCTGAAATCACGCCCCAAAAAAACTGAGCCCTGGGATGGCGTGCGCAATTATCAAGCGCGCAATTTCATGCGCGATCAGATGAAAGTGGGTGATCAGATCTTTTTCTATCACTCCAATACCAAGGTACCTGGGATTGTTGGCATCGCCAAGGTGGCGAGCAAACCGTACCCGGATGCTACCCAGTTTGATCCTGATTCCAAATATTACGACCCCAAGAGCGACCCGGATGATCCCCGCTGGATCCTGGTTGACGTCAAGTTTGTTCGAGAGCTCAAGCGCATTCTGTCCCTGACGGAGATCAAGGAACACGCCGAGGCGCTCGGCGACTTCGCTTTGGTGCGCAAGGGCAACCGTCTGTCCATCATGCCGGTGAGCCAGGCGCAGTGGGATTACCTGCTGGGTCTGGAGAAACTATGAGTCAGGCTCGGCTGAAGATCGAGGCGGCGCGGGCGGCGATGGAGTTCGTCGAGCCCGGCATGGTGCTGGGTGTGGGCACCGGATCGACCGTCAACGCGTTCATCGACGAGCTGGCTGAGCGCGCGATCCGTTTGAAGGGTGCGGTATCGTCTTCGGAGGCGACCACCGAACGGCTGAAGGCAATCGGCATCGACGTGCTCGACCTCAACCACACCGGTGATCTCGAGCTCTACATCGATGGGGCCGATGAGGTCGACGAACACCGCCGAATGATCAAGGGCGGTGGTGGCGCCCTGACCCGGGAGAAGATCATCGCCGCGGCCAGCCGGAAATTCGTCTGCATCGTGGATGAATCCAAGTGCGTCAAGATCCTGGGAGATTTTCCCTTGCCGGTTGAAGTCTTGCCCATGGCCCGGGCCTTTGTAGCCCGAAAGCTGGTTGGCATGGGCGGACGCCCCGAGCTTCGCGACGGGTTTGCCACCGACAACGGCAATCTGATTCTCGACGTCCGTCAACTGGATCTGGTCGATCCGGTCAAGATCGAGTCAGACATCAACCAGATTCCAGGTGTGGTGACCTGCGGGTTATTTGCACGACGGGCGGCCGAGGTTGTTCTGGTGGCCGGAGAGAGCGGCCTGACACGGATGGGCTGACGCCTGTGGCAGCAGCAAACGTGGCGCCGCTGAGCGTTGCGCCGATGATGGACTGGACGGATCGGCACTGCCGTTATTTCCATCGCCAGCTCAACCAACAGGCCCGGCTGTACACGGAAATGGTGACTACGGGTGCCGTGATCCACGGGGACAGGGAGCATCTGCTGTCATTTGATCCGGCTGAACATCCGGTCGCCCTGCAGTTGGGCGGCAGCGAGCCCGAAGATCTGGCGCGCGCAGGGAAAATCGGCGCCGGATACGGCTACGACGAGATCAACTTGAATGTGGGCTGCCCATCGGAGCGTGTGCAGAAGGGCAGTTTTGGTGCCTGCCTGATGAAAGAGCCTGAACTGGTCCGGGACTGCATGCAGGCTTTGGGTGAAGCCGTGGATGTGCCGGTCACGGTCAAGACCCGTATCGGCGTCGACGAGTTCGATAGCGCTGCTTTCCTCGAGGACTTTGTTGCTACGGTTGCCGAAAGCGGCGTGACCATGTTCGTCATCCATGCGCGCAAGGCCTGGCTGAAGGGTTTAAGCCCGAAGCAAAACCGCGAGATTCCGCCGTTGGCCTATGAGCGTGTGCATTTTTTGCGTCAGCGCTTTCCGAATCTGAAATTCGTCCTCAACGGCGGCTTGACCGAGGTCGAGCAGAGCCTGGCTGAGCTTGAGCACGTCGACGGCATCATGCTGGGTCGGACCGCGTATCAGGACCCCTGGATTCTTGTGGAGCTGGGTCATCGCCTGGGCCAGAACGTTGCAACGTCCAGATCGGCTGTGATCGAGCGCATGGCCGACTATGCGGCTGCCCATATGGCCAGAGGGGGGCGGCTGCAGCATGTGGCAAGACATATGCTGGGTTTGTTTCATGCCCAGCCCGGCGCCAAGCGCTGGCGGCAGATGTTGAGCCAGAACATGCACCGGCCCGGCATCGGGCCGGAGTTGTTCTATCAGGCCTGCCCGGAGCGGGCGGCGGCCTGAGGCTTGCTTTAGCAATGATTGTCGACACACCTCAGGCCTTCATGGCCCAGATCGAAGCCGGTTGGCTCAAGGGTGATGGTCCGGCCGTGCCGCGGGCCTGTTTTCTGGTCGAACCCAGTGGTTTTCGTCTGTCCAAGCAGTCGGCCAAGGACAACGTCTACATGGACTTGAGCGTGCCGGTTGATCCGGACCGTGCGCTAAACCAGCACCGTCGCTTGAGCGAGCGAATCACAGCCTGCGGAATTCCCGCAGTGCGCTTTCCGGGCCATGCAACAACTCCCGACGAGCTCTTCCCCAATAACGTGTTTGGCACGATTCCCGGCCGGCTGATTGTCGGGCGTATGCTCCACCCGGAACGTCAGTTGGAGGCTGGGCGCAAGGATATCCGCGCGTTCTTTACCCAGCTGATGCGCTACGAGCAAGTCGATTTATCGACCCGCGATCTGGTGGCCGAACTGACTGGCGCAACCGTCATTGACCGATCTCACCGGATCGGCTACTGCGGGATGACCCAGCGTGTGGATGAAGCCGGTTGCCGCGCCATGCACGAGGCTTTTGATCTGGCCCTGACATTCAAGTTTGACCTCAAGCCCGACGAGTATCACACCAATGTGGTCATGGCGGTGCTGGCCTCCAGGGCGCTGGTGATCTGTCCAGAGGCCTTCGCTGATCCCGAGGTGCCGGCTGCGATCGCATCAGCCTACGAGGGCCATGTGCTGGAAATCTCAGCAGCCGAAAAGGAAGCGTTTGCCGGCAATTGCATTGCGCTGAACTTCAAGGATTTGTTCATGAGTCAGACGGCTGTCGATGCGCTGGACCCGGCCAAACGCGCGCTGCTTGAAAGCTGGCGATTCAAGATCCACGCCGTTGAAATGGATGAGATCGAAAAGGCGGGTGGCAGCCTGCGCTGTTGCGTGGCCGAGATTTACTGAGACACCTTCACCTCGGCCGAACGGGTTCAGACGGGATTCAGCCCCAGCGCCTACAATCAACGCATGGACTATCTGAACTGGAGCCGAATTCAGATGCTGCGTCGTTCGGGCAAGTGGTTGTCTGCGTTGCTGATCGCGTTGAGCGTGGCGGCCTCGGCGTGGGCGTTGACCCTGGAGGAAGCCGCAGAGCGGGTTGCGCGGCAGCATGATGCCAAGGTTGTTTCTGCGCATACACAGGAGCGCGATGGCAGGCGCGTGCACGTGATCCGGATTCTGACCAAAGAGGGCGTGATCCGGACTATTCGGGTGCCGGCGGATCGCGGTTGACGGAACAAGCCATGCGCATTCTCGTTATTGAAGATGAAACCGAGCTCAGAGAATTGATGGGCCGAGCCCTGAAGCGTGAGGGCTTTGCCGTTGATCTGTGCGCGGATGGCACCGAGGGGCTTTACTACGCCACCGAATATCCCATTGATCTGGCGGTGATTGATCTGGGCCTGCCCGGGGTCAGCGGCATGGAGATCGTGCGCAAGGTGCGCCAGGCCGAGCGACGCTTTCCGATCCTGATTCTAACCGCACGTTCGGACTGGCAGGACAAGGTTGAAGCGCTGGAATTGGGCGCGGACGACTATGTGACCAAGCCTTTTCGTCTGGAAGAGGTCATGGCTAGGATTCATGCATTGCTGCGCCGCTCGGCAGGTCATGCGGCATCGGAAGTCTCGTTTGGACGGCTGCGAATGAATCTGTCTGCACAAGAGGCCTGGCTGGATGACGAATTGCTGGACTTGACCGCGTTTGAGTACAAGGTTTTGTCCTACTTCGCCCATCATCCGGCGCAAGTGGTCTCGAAGATGGAGCTCAACGAGCACTTGTACGACGAAGATGCGGATCCCGACAGCAACGTTATCGAAGTCATCGTTGGCCGCTTGCGTCGTAAGCTCGACCCCGAAGGAAGTTGGCAACCGATTGAAACCCTGCGCGGTCGTGGATACCGATTCAGGCCCGCCGAAGACTGATCCCGGCGTGAGTGCGCCGGTCGACCGGCCCTCGTCGCTGCTGCTGCGGCTGATTGTTTCAGCGACGCTTGCCTTGACTTTATCCCTGGCCATGGTGGGCCTGGCTGTGGATCGGGGCTATCGGGCGGCCTCCATGGACGCCTTGCAGGAGCGTCTGAATTCGACGGTGTTTCTTCTGCTATCAACCTTGGAGCTCAGTGCCGAAGGTCAGCCGATGATGTCCGATCGTCTGGCCGAGCCGAGGCTGGAGCAGCCGGGTTCAGGTCTGTATGCCGGGGCGCTGACGCCGGCGGGTCGCTGGCAGTCGACTTCGATGACAGGCGTCTTGAATTCCCCGTCTCCCAATGTTTTGCCCAGAGGCCAGACCCACTTCGTCGGGCCGGAGCAGGGCTTGGGCGCCAGTTATCTGTCGATGGGTCTTGGTTGGGAGCAGCCCGATGGTGAAATTGTTGATTTGACGCTGTGGGCCGCCGAAGACCGGGCGCGCTATGAGGCACAGGTTGCGGCATTTCGGTCTGACCTCTGGGGCTGGCTTGGCTTTGCTGCCCTGCTGTTAACAGGAGTTCAGGGCTTGATTTTGCTGCTCAGCTTAAGGCCATTGCGTCAAGTGGCTTCCGAGGTAGCCGAAATTGAGACCGGGGAGCGCGAGCAGTTGAGCCTCTCTTATCCAAAAGAGTTGCAGCCGCTGACAGCAAACCTGAACGCCTTGCTTGCGAGTGAAAGAAGCAACGCGGCCCATTATCGTCAGGCGCTCGCGGATCTGGCTCACGCGCTCAAGACCCCGCTGGCGGTGCTGAAGGCGCGGTTGGAGTCCGGTGAGTCCATTCAAACGGACACAGTCGGAGAAGAACTGGCGCGCATGGACCGCCTGATCCGGCGACAGCTGGAGCGCGCGGCCCGCTCAACCCACCGGACCATCAACAAGCCCGTCGAGGTGTTTCCCGTTCTGGAACGCTTGAGCCAATCACTGGAAAGGCTGTACCGCGATCAATCGGTCTCTATCCAGGTGTCCGGTGAACAAGGGTTGAGCCTGCGAATCGACGAGCGTGACTTGCTGGAGCTGTGCGGAAACCTGCTCGACAACGCCGCGAAATACGGGCATGGTGAGATTCAGGTCAGACTGAGTAGCTTGAAGGGTTCCCGAATGCCGGGCGTCGAGATTCGGGTCGACGACAACGGGCCCGGGCTGGACGGTCAGCTCTTCTCCCGGCTGCTTGCCCGCGGTGCGCGCGGAGATGAGCAGGCGGAGGGTCAGGGTTTGGGTTTGGCGATTGCCCACCAGCTGGCTCAAGCCTATGGCGGAGAATTGCTGTGCGGGCCCTCGGCTACACTGGGTGGCGCGTCAATCGCTGTGCGCTTTCCGCCACGTTAACCTTGACTTTCAATATGGATTCCGGCTTTCGATGAGAGAACACCGCATTGATGATCTGCTGAACATCATGGTTCGGCTTCGTGATCGTGAGAACGGCTGCCCCTGGGACATCGAACAGACCTTTGCCACGATCGCACCACACACTATTGAAGAGGCCCATGAAGTGGCCGAGGCGATCGTTCGGGAAGATTTGGCCGAGCTGAAAGACGAGTTGGGCGACCTCCTGTTCCAGGTTGTCTTCCACGCACGCATGGCTGAAGAGCAAGGGGCCTTCGAGTTTGCCGATGTTGTTGAAGCCATCAAAGACAAGATGCTGCGAAGGCACCCTCATGTGTTTGGCGATGCCAGCATCGAAGACGCCGATGCTCAGACTGCTGCCTGGGAGAGGATCAAGGCAGAGGAGCGCGCGGCCAAGGGTCAGACAGACGACAGCGCGTTAGCCGGAGTTGCGCATGGACTGGGTGCGTTGCAACGTGCGGTCAAGCTTCAAAAAAAGGCCGGGCGAGTCGGGTTCGACTGGCCAACGGTAGAACCGATTTTCGAGAAGCTCACTGAAGAAGTCGGCGAGTTGAAGCAAGCGATCGCCGCGAACGATACGGACAACATTGAAGAAGAACTCGGGGATCTGTTGTTTGTTCTGGCCAACATGGCGCGCAAGCTGAACGTTGACCCAGACATGGCGCTGCGCCGATCCAACGTGAAATTCGAAAAGCGCTTCCGGGCGATGGAAGAGTTGGCAGGACACAGAGACCTAAACTTTAAGGAGCTGAGTTTGGCGCAGCAAGAAGTTTTGTATGAAGAGGTTAAGAAAAAATTGCTTCTTAAGCAGTAATGGTAGCTTATGAAGGATGCGGCGAATGAATGTCGCAATGTTTTGGCGCACTGAGCAATGTCTCAGTGTGGCTTCTTCGGAGATCTTTTCATGGTTTCAGACGAGATAGTTCTTTTCGGAGGCATTGTAGCTGGCATCCTTGCGCTGATAGCCGCTTCCAGTCTTTTCTTCGCGAACTCCGTGAAACACCGAATTCTGGGAGCTTGGGTGCTAGCAGGTGTGCTGTGTTTTACGGGAGGCTACTGGTTGTTTCTAATCGATTGGCCGGTCATTGTAAAAGTCGTGTGCATGCTCTTGTATATTTTTGTCGCTTTTGATGCCATTAGAAGCGCAAAACGTAAATGGCTTGATAGTTAATTCTGTCTGCCGAGCCAAGCATGTCGTCTCTTCGACTCGGCCCTGTGTGTCAACATCCAGTCCAGCGGTTCCTGATCGATTTTGTCTGTCACGCTCACGGCATTGCTACGGCGCATTGCAAGGCTAACGCTGTTCGGATCGGGCAGCAGGTATTTGCTCAAGCTTCAGCAAAACCGCCCGTCAATGATTTTCCTGTTTGATCGGTTTGTGCGGTTTTCTTCAAGGTCCGCCGAAGGCTTCAGGCAACAGCTCAGGTAGATCGTGGCTTTTCAGGACCATGCCATCGTCATTGATCAGGTGGATGCGGGTCTGTTCGTCGGCGAATTCGTGAATTCGCTGGCGGCAGTCGCCGCATGGCGGGCAGGGGTCGGGACCCGGCCCTAGCACCCAGACTTCGCGAATGCGCGTGCGGCCTGCGCTGACCATTGCGCTGATGGCTCCGGCTTCGGCACAAACCGACTTGTAGTGCGCGGTTTCGACGTTGCAGCAAAAGAACTCTTCCCCGTCATCCGTTAACACCAATGCGGCCACGGCGTGCTTTGAATAGGGCGCGTAGGCGTTCTGGCGGGTCGCAACCAGACGCTCAAGCCAGTCCTGGCGAATCTTGTTCGGGGCCGCTTTGGCAGGATCAGTCATGTTCGATTTCGTCACGGGCAAGTCCTTCCAGCGCGATTTCGACCATGTCATGAAAGCTCTGTTCGCTGTCGGTGCTGGTCAAGGTCTCTCCGGTGATGATGTGGTTGGCTACCGTGCAGATGGTCAGTGCGCGGGCGCCCAGTTCGGTGGCCACGCCGTATAAACCGGCGGCTTCCATTTCCACGCCGACGAAGCGGTATCGGCGCAGCAACTCAAGATAAGCGCTGTCTGGCGCATAGAACAGATCACTGGAAAACAGGTTGCCGACCTGTACGGGGATACCCGTATCCCGTGCAGCCGCGTGGGCATGACGGGCCAGATCAAAATCGGCGATTGCCGCCAGATCGTGACCCAGCAGCCGACTGCGATTGACCTTTGAATCGGTGCTTGCGCCCAGTCCAATCACCACATCGCGCAGCTGAGCACCATCAGCCACCGCTCCGCAGCTGCCCACCCGAACCAGACGCTTGACACCAAACTGGCTGATCAATTCATGCGCATAAATCGAGATCGACGGGATCCCCATGCCGCTGCCCATGACCGAGATCTGCTGGCCATTCCATTCACCGGTAAAGCCCAGCATATTGCGGACCCGGTTAAAGCGCTTTGGCTGGTCGAGAAAGCGATCTGCGATGGCCTGTGCTCGCAGTGGATCGCCTGGCAGCAGAATGGTTTCGGCAATTTCGCCGGGACGTGCTTCAAGGTGAAGTGTGGCCATGTTGGTGACGTGATCAGCCCAGGAAACTCTGGCCGTCAGCCAGCGGTTCGAGTTTCAGGTGAGTGGCGATGCTTTGTCCGATATCGGCAAAGCTTGTCCGCGCGCCGATTGACCCGGGCTTGAGGCCGGCACCTTTGGCCAGAACTGGCACGTGCTCGCGGGTGTGGTCGGTGCCGGCAAAGGTCGGGTCGCAGCCGTGGTCGGCGGTCAGGATCAGCAGGTCTTCATCGCGCAGTTTGTTCAATAACTCAGGCAGCCGTCGATCAAAGGACTCAAGTGCTTCAGCATAACCATCGGGGTCGCGCCGATGACCGTAAAGCATGTCGAAATCGACGAAGTTGGTCATCACCAGACTGCGCTCGCCGGCTTCGTCCATCGCGGCCAGTGTGGCGTCAAACAGGGCCATGTTGCCGTTGGCCTTGATCTCTTTGCTAATGCCGCAATGCGCGTAGATGTCGGCAATCTTGCCCACTGCCAGCACCTGCCCGCCTGAGGCAACCAGCTTGTCAAGCACCGTCGGTGCGGGAGGCTTGAGGCTTAAATCTTTCCGATGCCCGGTTCGGGTGAAGCCGGAAGCGGTATCTCCGATAAACGGTCGTGCGATGACCCGCCCTATGTTGTAAGGCATGAGTAGTTCACGGGCGATCGCGCAAACCCGGTACAAGCGCTCAAGGCCAAAGCTGTCTTCGTGCGCTGCAATCTGAAACACCGAATCGGCTGAAGTGTAGACAATCGGTTTGCCCGTACCGATGTGCACTGGCCCAAGTCTGGCAATGATCTCGGTGCCCGAGGCGTGGCAGTTGCCGAGGACGCCGGGCAGTTCTGCGCGCTGAATGAGTTCAGCCAAGAGTTCTTCGGGAAAAGTGTTCTCCTTTTCGCGAAAGTAGCCAAAGTCGAAACGTACGGGAACGCCGGCGATTTCCCAGTGGCCGGATGGGGTGTCCTTGCCGGTGGATTGCTCCCTGGCAAATCCCCAGCTTCCTTCGACTTCATCGGGGCACTGCAGTCCAGAGATGTCTGCCTGAGTGCTGGCCCGGTGTGCGTGGTTAAGCCCCAGGCGAGCCAGGTTGGGAATGTGGAGTCCGCCCTTGGCCGACCGTGCTTCAGCGACATGACCCAAGGTGTCGGCGCCGAGGTCGCCGAAACGGTCGGCGTCTTCGGCTTCACCAATGCCGAGTGAGTCGAGAACAAGAACGATGGCGCGTGACATGGACCAGACCTCAGTTAGTATCAGGCAGTGATCAGGTGCGATACCAGCGGTTGGCTCGCGTTGCCCTGATCTCCTATCGTAACGGCAGCCAGAATCTCCCGCTCGGCCTGATCGGCAGACGACCCGCTGGACGCATGGATGACCGCCAGCGGCTTTTCATCATCCACCCATTCACCTGGCTGGGCAAGATCGCTCAAACCGACTGCTGGATTGATGGCATCAGCCGCCCGCCGCCTTCCGCCGCCCAGGCCCACCACGCTAAGCCCGATGGCGCGCATGTCGGTGGCCTGTACGATGCCGGGCTTTGCCGGATGAACCGGACGAACCACAGTGGCGGTCGGCAAGACCTTCGTGTAGCTCTGGAGAAGATCAGCCGGCCCACCCAGTGCGCTGATCATTTGCGCGAATCGCTCGGCAACATCGCCCTGATTCCAGGCTCGGTCCAGCCTGTTCAGAGCGTCGGCTTCGCTGGCAGCCAGACGACCGACCAGCAGCATTCGCGCAGACAGCTGCCGACTCAAATCGAAAAGCCGGCCCCCTCTCACTTTGCCGGTCAGCAAGTCCAACACTTCAATGATTTCCAACGCGTTGCCTGCTGTTTGGCCCAGTGGCTGATCCATATCGGTCAGCAAGGCCTCGGTTGGGGTCCCGGCCCCGCTGGCAACATCGACGAGCGCACGGGCCAGTGCCTCGGCGTCGGCTGGGTTCGCCATGAATGCGCCGTTCCCGACCTTGACATCCAGCACGAGTCCGTCCAATCCCTCTGCCAGTTTCTTGCTCAGAATGGATGCAACAATGAGCGGCTGACAGTCGACGGTCGCGGTGACGTCGCGAATGGCGTACAAGCGCCGATCGGCCGGCGCCAGGTCATCGGTTTGGCCAATGATGGCCACGCCGATGTCGCGAACGACCTTTCGAAAACGAGATGCATCGGGAAACGGGTCGTAGCCTGGGATGGCCGCGAGTTTGTCCAGCGTGCCGCCCGTATGACCCAGACCGCGCCCTGAGATCATGGGCACGTGGGCCCCGCAGGCGGCCAGCCATGGCCCGATGAGCAGGGAGGTTGCATCTCCGACGCCGCCAGTGGAGTGTTTGTCCAGTACCGGCCCGTTCAGACCTGCGTCCGACCATTGCATGACCCGGCCCGAGTCGCGCATGGCCAGCGTCAGGTTGACCATTTCAGCCCGGCTCATGCCGCGCCAGTAGACGGCCATCGCGAATGCGCCCAGCTGCTCATCGCTGGCGCTTCCGTCTTTCATCCCGCCCACCAGAGCAGCAATGGCCTTCGGGTCTAGCGAGTGACCATCACGCTTTGCTCGAATCAGCTCCTGAATCAGCATCAGTAGCCGTTGCGAAGACTTGCCGGGCGAGACTCTGACTTCAGTTTTCCGAGCAGGTCATCCAGCAGACTGGAAGCGCCAAAACGGAATCGTTCGGGTCTCAGCCATTGCTCGCCGAGAATGTCGCGCGCCAGATCAAGATAGACCGCAGCTTCTTCGGTGGTGCGGATCCCGCCTGAGGCCTTGAAGCCGGTCGGTCGGCTGCTGTCCCTGATGGTTTCCATCATGGTTTTTGCGGCCGATGGAGTGGCGTTGACTGGGACTTTGCCGGTCGATGTCTTGATGAAGTCGGCGCCTGCAGCAATCGCAATTTCAGAGGCGCCGCGAATCAACTCGCTGGACTTGAGTTCGCCGGTCTCCAGGATGACTTTCAGAATGTGCCCGCTGCAGGCCTGGCGACAGCGGTTGACCAGCTGATAACCGGTTTTCTCGTCACCGTTGATCAGCGAACGGTAGGGAAAGACCAGATCGATTTCGTCCGCGCCACTGGTCAGCGCGGCTCTAGCCTGCTCAACAACAGCATCCGCTGACTCATCCCCGGTCGGAAAGTTGACCACTGTTGCAACCCGTACCTGGCCCTGAAGGCCAAGACGGGCCAGCGCCTCGGCGGTATGAGTGACCAGACCTGGCATGACACACAGCGCGGCAACGTGCTGTTCGGTCGTGCCAGCGCGCTTGCTGAGTTGTTCTACGGTTTGGTCATCGTCAGAATCGCTCAGGCTTGTCAGGTCAAGCAACTTCAGTGCGAGCAGTGCGGTGTCTTGCATGAGTGTTCGAATGAGTCAGGCTGTCTCGATTGACAATCATAAACGGGTGGGCAGATTTTCGGTTGAGATTTATTGCCTTTGGCGCTATTCTTGCCGGCTTGCTGCGCTGGGCCGTTAGCTCAATGGTAGAGCAGTAGGCTTTTAACCTATTGGTTGAAGGTTCGAGTCCTTCACGGCCCACCAGTTCTTTTTGCCCGTCCGGTCGCACATGGACAAGTCCCGTAAGCCGTGTTCCTCACAGCAAGGCGTGCACGCGCGGCTCGAAGAGACCGTGCGGCGCCACCTGGCCAAGCCTTGGCGCCAACCGCTTCGCGCGTTCAGTCGGCCTGCCTTCGAAACGCTGGGCGATTGCTCTCATCGAAAGATCGTACTCGATGCCGGCTGCGGTACCGGTCATTCAACCGCCCTTCTGGGGCAACGCTTTCCGGACTGCATGGTTCTCGGGGTGGATCGCTCGGCCTCGCGCCTGGGTCGTTCAGGCAGCTTGCCGGGTAACGTGTCATTGCTCAGAGCCGACCTGGCTGACTTCTGGCGTCTGGCCAAGGAAGCGGGTTGGGCCCTGCAGCATCATTTTCTGCTCTATCCGAATCCCTGGCCGAAGCCGGCCCATCTGAAGCGGCGCTGGCATGCCCACCCGGTCTGGCCGGATGTACTGGCTTTGGGCGGAACGCTGGAACTGCGCACCAACTTCGCTATTTATGCCGAGGAATTTGCTCTTGCTCTGGAGTTAGCCGGTTATCGTGCTCACCTGCAGGTGCTATCTTTGCCCGCCGAAACGGGTATCAGCCCCTTCGAGACGAAGTATTTGCAAAGTCGGCACACATTATTTTGTGTTCGCGCCGACTTGCATTAACCATTTTGACCTGATGGAGGAGTCCTTTCATGCGTTTGAGTTCACTTGTTGCCAGCGGAATGATGTCGCTGGTGCTTTCAGCACCGCTTTTGGCTGACGATGCCCTGCGGGCCGCCGTCGACAATCCCGACCGGCCGGCCGAACAGGCCGCGCGTGATTCAGCCCGAAATCCTTACGAGACCCTGAGTTTCTTCGGGCTACAGCCCGACATGACCGTGGTTGAGATCTCTCCGTCCGGGGGCTGGTACACCGCAATCCTCGCGCCCTATCTGAAGGATGAAGGCCAATTGATTGCCGCCCACTGGGACCTGGAGGGTGACAATGTTCCGGATTTCTATCGGCGAATCCGGGGACAGTTTGAAGAGTCGTTTTCAGATACTGAAAAGTTTGGAACGATAGAGATCATTCCTTTCGCGCCGCCGGAAAAGACCATGCTGGGTGAACCGGATTCTGCGGATCTGGTCCTGACGTTCCGCAATGTGCACAGCTACAAGCGTGCCGGAACGTTCGGAGACGTGATTGATGCCGCGCATGCCGTTCTCAAGACGGGTGGTGTGTTCGGTGTGGTCAGTCACCGCCTGCCTGAAGACCGTGAGCAGGATCCCGAGGCTCGCTCAGGCTACGTCAAGCAGAGCTGGGTGGTGGAAATGGCCGAGTCGCGTGGCTTTGAGCTGGCAGCCAGCTCCGAGGTCAACGCCAATCCGCGCGATACGGCGGACCACCCTTCGGGTGTCTGGAGTCTTCCACCCAGTCTGCGTGAGGGAGAAGAAACTGCAGAACAGTTCCGCGCGATCGGTGAATCGGACCGGTTTACCCTGAAATTCGTAAAGCGCTGATTACCAGCGCCTTATCAAAGCCGGTCTCGCGGGAGGCGAGGCCGGTTTCTTCACGCGCCCGTCAAGACCGTGGCGTACCATCTCTGCAGTTGAAAGCAATCAGTTTGTTCCGTCATGGGTGATCTTCTTCGCCTGGTCTACGCCAGCCAAGTCAACTTCGAGCCTGCGGCCAGCGGTAATGCGCTGGATCCCGTTGTGGCCGATATCTTGGCCCAGTCGCGAAGGAACAACGACCCGCAAAACATCGGCGGGGTTCTGTGCTATGGCGATGGTTACTTCTTTCAGTGTCTTGAAGGTGATCGTTCGTCGGTCGAGTGTCTTTATGACCGACTGCTGGAAGATGACCGCCACAAGAACGTCACGTTGCTGAGCAAGCGCCCCGTCTCGCAGCGCATGTTCAAGCTGTGGACCATGAAGTTCATGAATGTGGACACCAAGATCAGACGGATGCTCGAAATCGAGAAGCTGGACTCCTTCCAGCCTCACCAGTTCAGCGATCTCATGGTCGAGCGCCTGCTGGTTGAACTGCGCGATGCTTCGGAAAAACGCCGACCTGCGCCCTTGAGTCAGCAGCGCCGGGGCACTGGCGCCCGTCAGGCCGGCGCAACCCGTGAACTGATGCCGGGTCTGATGTTCGCCACTGCCGCTGGCGTCATTGCCATCGTTGTCGGTTTGATGCTTGCAGGGCTGCTCTGACCTGACACACCGCTTCGGATCTGGGCGACAATCCGGGGCATGAACGCCAACACGCTTTCTTCCTCCCTGTTTGAGCAGGTGCCGCTTCGCAGCTACGCCGAGCGGGCCTATCTTGACTACGCGATGTATGTGGTGCTCGACCGGGCCCTGCCGCACGTGGGCGATGGTCTCAAGCCTGTTCAGCGACGGATCATCTACGCCATGAGCGAGTTGGGCTTGTCGGCCGCCTCCAAGCACAAGAAGTCGGCGCGCACGGTCGGTGATGTCATCGGCAAGTTCCATCCGCACGGTGACTCGGCCTGCTACGAGGCGATGGTGCTGATGGCCCAACCGTTTTCCTACAGGTATCCCCTGATCGACGGACAGGGCAATTTTGGCTCGCCTGACGATCCGAAGTCTTTTGCGGCCATGCGCTATACCGAGTCACGGCTGGCGCCTTATGCCAAGACGCTGCTGGCCGAACTTGGTCAGGGGACCACCGACTGGGTCCCGAATTTCGACGGCAGCCTGAAAGAGCCGCGCCTGTTGCCGGCTCGTTTACCCAACCTGTTGCTCAACGGCGGTCAGGGGATTGCCGTCGGCATGGCCACCGACATTCCGCCGCACAATCTCCGCGAGGTTGTGGCTGCCTGCATTCGCCTGCTGGAGAAAAAAACCGCCAGCGTAGCCGAGTTGTGCGAACACATTCAGGGACCTGACTTTCCGACCGGTGGGGAAATCGTCACACCGAAGGACGACATCCGTCAGATCTATGAGACCGGTCACGGCAGCATTCGACAGCGGGCAGTCTGGGAGCGGGATGGCGACGATGTCATCATCACGGCTCTGCCGCACCAGGTCTCCCCGGCCAAGGTGCTGGAGCAGATCGCGGCCCAGATGCAGGCCAAGAAGCTGCCGCTGGTTGCCGACCTTCGCGATGAATCGGACCATGAGCATCCCACCCGACTGGTCATCGTTCCGCGCAGCAACCGTGTGGATCTTTCGGCCTTGATGGATCACTTGTTTGCCACGACGGACCTCGAGAAGTCGGTGCGCGTCAATCTGAACGTCATTGGCAATGACGGCAGGCCCGGTGTTCGTGACCTCAAGACCCTTCTGGGTGAATGGCTGGCGTACCGGCGCGCCACCGTGACCCGACGTCTGGAGTTCCGGCTGGATCAGGTCGTCGACCGGTTGCATGTTCTGGATGGACTCCTGATCGCCTTTCTGAACATCGATGAAGTCATCCACATCATACGAACCGAGGATGAGCCCAAGCCCGTTCTGATGTCTCGCTTCGATCTGACCGGTACCCAGGCTGAAGCCATTCTTGAACTGAAGTTGCGGCACCTTGCGCGGCTTGAAGAAATGAAGATCAAGAGTGAAAAGAGCGAGCTGGAAGATGAGCGACAGCATCTGGAAACCCTGCTTGGCTCCCCGACCAAGCTGACCCGGTTGATTCGATCGGAACTGCTGGAGGATGCCGAAAAATACGGCGACGACAGACGCTCCCGACTGGTTGAGCGGGAAGCCGCCCAGGCGCTGAAGGAAACCGACCTGGTCGCGTCTGAACCGGTGACCGTGGTCTTGAGTGAGCAGGGGTGGGTTCGCGCGGCCAAGGGGCACGACATTCAGCCTGAAGAGCTGAATTATCGATCGGGTGATATGTATCTGGCTTCTGCCCGCGGGCGCAGCAATCAACTGGCCTGCTTTCTGGATTCAACGGGCCGATCGTATTCCATGCCGGCGCACGAGTTGCCCAGTGCCCGCAGCCTCGGTGAGCCTTTGACAGGCCGATTTTCGCCGACCGCAGGCGCGGTTTTCCGAGGTGTGGCCATCGGCGCGCCGGATGATCGTGTCGTTGTCGCGAGTAATGCCGGGTATGGGTTCGTGACTGCCATGGAGAACCTGCAGACCCGACAAAAAGCTGGCAAGCAACTGCTCACGGTGCCTGCTGGATCCGACGTTCTTCCGCTGGCCCCGGTCGGTGAGCAGGAGGAAGCCGTGCTGGTGGTGGCAACCACGGACGGCCATCTGCTGGCGTTTTATCTGAACGAACTGCCCGAACTGGCCAGGGGGAAGGGGAACAAGCTGATCAACCTCCCGCCCAAGGCGCGCAAGGCTGGCGAGACAGTTGCCGGTGCCATCGCGCTGGCCGCCGGGCAGGATTGCCTGGTCTGGGCAGGGCAGCGTTATCTTCGTCTCAGCTGGAAGGATACCGAGAACTACTGGGGCGAGCGTGCCCAGCGCGGTGGCCGTCTGCCGCGCGGTTATCAGAAGGTCACGCGTTTGACGCTGGCTGACTAAGGGTCGATCGTTTCTTTGGGCTAGCGGTAGGCTCGGGCCTGAAGTTCGAACAGTTGGGCATAACGTCCGCCGGCGGCCATGAGCGCTTCGTGGCTTCCTAGTTCGATGATGCGCCCGAGTTCCATGACCGCAATCTGATCCGCGCGGCGGACGGTCGAAAAGCGGTGCGAGATCAGGATCAGGATCTGCTCGTCGGCCATTTGTCGGAAATGCTCGAACACGGCAGCCTCGGCTTTGGCGTCCATCGCTGCGGTAGGCTCATCGAGAATGAGAATGTCGGCGTTCGAACGCATGAATGCGCGGGATAGTGCGATCTTCTGCCACTGCCCACCCGACAATTCCTGCCCATCCTTGAACCAGCGTCCCAGCTGTGTGCGGTAACCGGCCGGCAGAGCCTCCACGAACTCGTGGGCCAGCCCTTTGGAGGCCGCTTCCTGCCATCGTGATGGATTGTCAAAGTCGACCACGTCTCCGGCGCCGATGTTGTGGCCCACCAGCCACTGGTAGCGCGCGAAGTCCTGAAAAATCACGCCGATTCGATCCTGCAAGGCGCGGGTGTCCCAGTCCTTCAGCGAGGTGCCGTCCAGACGGATATCACCGTGTTCGATGTCGTAGAGGCCTGCGATCAGCTTGGTCAGCGTGGTCTTGCCGGAGCCGTTCTCGCCAACGATGGCCAGACTGCTTCCGGGTTTCAGATCGAGACTGATGTCATCCAGCACCAGCGTGTCGCTGCCCGGATAGTTGAACGACAGGGACCGAATGGCAAGGCCGCTTCCGGGCTCCTTTCCTTGGGTCTGATCACCGGGTCTGCGCTGGATGGGCAATTCCAGAAACTCGTAAAGACTGCTGAGGTACAGGTAGTCTTCGTACATGCCGTTGATCGCGGTCAGGCTGGCGCTGACCGCTGACTGGCCTTGCCGGAAGACCATCAGGTACATGGTCATCTCACCGAGCGAAAGCTGGCCTGAAACCGTGGCCAGTACCACCCAGGCAAAAGCGGTGTACAGGGTTGCGGTTCCCACCAGCCCAAGTGCGAAAGCCCACCAGCCGCGTCTGATGGTCAAGGCGCGGTCTTCGCGAAAGATCTTGGCGAATATGGATTTGTAGCGCTGAAGCAGCCGGGGCCCCAGTCCAAACAGCTTGACTTCCTTGGTGTAGTCCTCGCGCGCCAGAACGGATTCCAGATACATCATTTCCCGGGTTTCCGGTGAGCGCCATCGAAACAGCTGGTAGGCCTGCCCCGCAAACTTGGCCTCTACGAAAAAGGCCGGCAGGCCACCGGCGATCAGCAGCAGGACAGCCCATGGAGAAAAGGCCAGCAGCAAGCCGGAAAAGCTCAGGATGGAAATCCCGTTCTGGATGACACCAAAGGTCTTCTGTACAAGCGCCAGAGGACGAGTCGAGGCTTCGCGTCGGGCGCGGGTGAGCTGATCATAGAACTCCGCGTCTTCCAGCTGGGCCAGTTCCAGCTGCTGGGCCTTTTCCAGGATCATGACGTTGACGCGCTGACTGAGCTGCGCTCTGAGCAGGTTATTGCAGATGGTTAGCCCGGTCTGCGCAGCGGCGATGGCCGCCACCAGGATGGCTTCGACAGAGAGCCAGAGCCAGACGGCGCTGGTGGGCGCATCGTCCTGAATGACCGCAACCACGCTATCGACCAGCAGTTTTCCAACCCAGGCGATGCCTGCCGGGAGCAGTCCGGCGATAACGGTCAGAGCAGCAAGCGCGACCGTAAGCCATCGACTGGTTGCCCAGACCAGACTGAGCGCACGCCGGCCGTAGAGAAGCAGCGAACCCAGTTGGCCAAGGAGGCTGCCGCGATGATCAAACGTATCCTGCGGCTGCCCACTCACAGTTTGACTGCCGCGCGAGCGTCGCACACGTTCAGGCGGTTTCTGAAGCGGCGAGTCCGGATGCCGTCCTGCGCACAATCAGCCGCAGCATCAGCTCGACGCGCCGGTTGCTGGCGCGCCCGGCCTCGGTGCTGTTGTCGGCAACGGGCTGCGCGGAACCAAAGCCTTTGATCATCAGGCGTTGATACGCGATGCCTGATTGGGCCAGATACTCGGCGACGGATCTCGCCCGCGCTTCGGACAAATCGAGGTTGAAGTTGGAGTCACCCACATTGTCGGTATGCCCGCTGATGACGATCAGCGTGGCTTTGTATTCGCGAAGAATGGCGGCGAGTCGTTCAATCAGGCGCGCCGCTTCTGCGGTCAGTTCGGCACTCCCGAACTCAAAGCCGATCTGGCTTGGAAACGTCACCAGAACGGATGTTTCCCCCGGATCGACGTCGATCCCGGTATCGGCCAGGTCACGCTGGACCCGGGCTCGGAAGACATCCATGAAGTAGCCAACGGCCTGAGGGTCAATGGCCTGGTCGCCTTCGGCCAGTGCGTGCGTTCGCGTGTCAATGTCTTCCGGTGCGCGGATGACGGTGAGCGTCGATACCGGTGGATCCGAACGTGGCTGCTCCGGCTCCAATGGAGGTGGAGCCGAGGGTGGCGCGCCGGCACACCCGGCGAGCAGGGTCACGGCCATAGCCATGATTGCCAAGCGACACCAATTCCAAGAATGACTTATGGTTTTTTCTCTGAACACCAGGCTTTGAATCCCGCGCTGTTGAGCGGCGCACTGTACCAATATCCCTGCCCGTACTTTACGCCATGATCGGTCAGCCATTTGATCTGGTCAATCGACTCAATGCCCTCGGCGATGATCTCCAGATTGAGCGCAAGGCCCATCTCGATGATGGGCCGGATGACGCTGCTGGTCACAGACTCCGTCTCGAGAGAGTCGACAAAGGTCTTGTCAATTTTCAGCGTGTCGAGCTGAAATTTCTGCAGATAAGACAGACTGGAAAAGCCAGTGCCGAAATCGTCAATCGCGATGCCATGCCCGCGCTGCCTAAGTTCGGCCACGCGCTGGCGGATACGATCGCAGTCCAGCAGCGCGCGCTCCGTGATCTCCAGAGCAACGCGCTCGGGTGCGATGTTGTAGCGGTCCAGTGATTCGCGCAATCGCCTGCTGAATTCGGGCAGCGCCAGATCCTGCTCGGTCAGGTTCAGGTGATACACCTGCTGATCGTCATCCGGGCAGCTGGCCAGATGCCGGAGCAGGTCCTCTAGAATGGTCAGGGTCAGTTTTGTGCCCAGGCCTGCCTTCTCGGCCAAAGGAACAAAGATTTCCGGGCTGATGGCATCACCGTTCTTTTCGGTCCAGCGGCCCAGCACTTCGGCGCCTGTGCATCGTCCGGAGCGCAGATCGACGATGGGCTGAAAAACTGCGTGGACCCGGCCGCTTTCCATCGCCGAACGCAGCGCGGCCTCCAGGCTGAGCTGGCGGTTGAGGTATCGCCAGACCAGGATCAGCCACAGCAGCATCAGCACCAGACCAATTCCCGCAATCGTTGTCAGCGGCAGTCGGTAGCGATCCCAGAAATCTTCAAAGCTCTGGATGGCGACGACCTCGATGGGAAAGACGCTGCCCAGCGAAATGCGGCTGATGATTTGATTGCGCTCACGGTCGACCAGAAGTCCCTCAGGCAGCGAGGCGGGTTCAGGAAACTCTGCGCCTTCCGGGTAGGTGGACATCTTGAGCCCTTCAACCCAAAGGGCCACGCGTTTGTCTCTAAGCTGCCCCGGGGTGATCAGCAGTCGAGGGTCGATGGCAACATCATGATTGCCGAATCGCATCAGAAACAGGGCGACATCGCCAGCCGTCGTGTCCGGGCTCGGCCACCAGGCAACGACACCGGAATCATAGATCCGTGAGGCTCGCTGCGGCGTCAGTCGCTGCCCCTGAACCAACCCGGCGCCACACAGGCGATCCGCAGCCTCCCAATATCCGATGGCGCGCAAATGCAGTCGCGACAGGGCTTCATTCTGAAGTGTGAGCAGATGTTCCTGCGAACAGGGCTCAAACTCTTGCTTGTTCAGTCTTTCAAGCAGGCTGCGGGCATCGACAATCGCGGCTTCGGTTTGCGCGGCGAGGTCCTGCGAAAGTTCAACGAGACGTTGTTCTTCGACGATTACCGTCTGCTGCCAGATGACCCAAAGGACAAGCGCAATCGGCATGACAACACCGATCGCACCGACTGAGCACGCGACGAGCAGGGTCTTTCTGACGCTCTTCATGGATCTCCGAGTCTGACTTCAACCCCGATATTATCTGCCGATTGCATGGCCTTGCGTTCTGACGTCCCTCAGTGGTCAGCGGACTGTCTCTTTATACTGAGTGAGGTCACAACTGCCTGCTGCCCCTGCTGCGATGAGCCGAAAAATCCCCGTGATGGACCTGATGTGGCTTCTGGCTGAAACGCACGCCAGCCCGATTCACGTCTGTGGTCTGATGCTGTTTGACAAGCCCAAGGGAAGACCGCGGATTGTGCATGAGATTGTCGAGCGCTATCGTCAAGCAAAACCCACACCACCTTTTGACTGTGTCCCGGATCTATTCGGCACACGGGCACCTCAATGGCGTCCGGCGCCTTACTACAATCCGCGCTATCACGTCCAGCACATCGCTCTGCCTTCCGGTTCGCGCTACGAGGACCTGCTGCATCTGGTGGGGGATCTGCATGAGACCATGCTGGATCGGGAACGGCCTTTGTTTCGGGTCTGGCTGATTGATCAGGTGCCGGGACGCCGGTTTGCCCTGTTTGTGAAAATGCACCACGCGATCATCGATGGCGTGAGTGCTGCACACAGAATCAACGCCAGCTTCAGCACCACCCGCCGTCGCGCCATCCCGCCGCCGCTTTTCGCCGTTGATGTTCCGGTTCGAAAGCCGAGGCCCCCCAAGGCTCTGGTCCAGCGCCTGATGGGCCTGAGCGGCACCGCAGCCAATCAGTCCATCGCGCTGCTGACCACGCTGCGTAAAGGACTCTGGAATCGGCTCGGGGGTGATCCAAAGGGCAGTGTGCCCTTTGCAGCCCATCGGGGCCCACTGAATCAGCCGGTGCAAAATGCGCGCAGCGTGGCCACGCTGTCGCTGCCGCTGGCAAGAATGCGCGAGGTCGGGCGGCGTTTTGGTGCGACCCTCAACGATGTGGCAATGACGGTCATCGACGCCGGTGTCCATCGCTATCTCGCCGATTCGGGCCAGGCCTTTGATCACCGTTTGGTGGCGATGTGCCCGGTTTCGCTTCGTGAACGCGGAGATGGTGGTGGCGGCACGAAGGTCTCCGCGGTCTTTGTCAAACTGGGTCGACCGGACGCCGGGCCTCTGGATCGGCTGGCCCAGATCGTCGACTCCATGAGCTCGGCCAAGCAGGATGTCAGCAAGATGAGCAAGGAGGCCGCGCTTGGATACGCAGCGACCTTGATGGGAATGGCTGGACTGTCGGCCGTGACCCACGCGGATCGTGTGGCTCCACCCTCGGCCAATCTCGTTATCTCCAATGTTCCGGGGCTTGAGAAGCCCTTGTTCCTGAACGGAGCGCCACTGGTCGGGGCTTACCCGGTTTCTGCGATTGCGGTGGGTGTCGGTTTGAACGCCACGGTGGTTTCATCCAACGACCGGATGGACTTTGGCTTTGTCGCCAATGGCAGCAGTCTTCGCAATCTGCCGCTCCTGGCTGAGCGGGTGGATGAGGCATGGCGGCTACTGGAAGCGGCAACTCCATAACCGCTTGAAGATTGCTTATGATCGAACAATGGAGTTGAAGGCCTGGACAGGTTGACATGGTCAGCTGGCAAACAAGGACGGCGGCGCTGCTGGGCCGTCTGACGATTCGTCAGTCGCTCAAGCGTGGCCTGAAAGTCAGCGAGATGCGTGGCCGGATCCGTGCCATGGAGCGATTCTTTCCGGCCGTGCCGGATGACATCGAGATCGAGACCACACCTGAGCTTTCTTGTTGCGATGCGGAGTGGCTGACGCTGGCCTCGCGCCAAACCGAGCGGGTTATTCTTCATCTGCCAGGCGGGGCCTTCATGACCCGCTTTGTCCGGGCCGAGCGTCTGCTGCTGGCGCGCATGTGCAAAGCTGCCAATGCGCGCGGCCGGCTGGTGTTCTATCGACTGGCGCCCGAGCATCCTTATCCGGCAGGGCTGGATGACAGTTTTGAGGCCTATCGACAGCTGCTGGATCTTGGGGTTTCTCCAGAACACATTATTCTGTCGGGTATGTCGGCCGGGGGATGCCTCGCGCTTGCGCTTCTTCTGAAGATACGGGATCTGGAGTTGCCGATGCCGGCGGGTGCTGTGTTGATGTCACCGGCTGCTGACCTGACTGATGCCTCGGAATCAGGTTCAAGGGTCAGCAATGCGGCGGCCGATGCGGTGTTGAACATGGAGCGCGGCGATGATATTCGACAGCTTTATTTGGGAGGTGCGGTGGAGTTGGTGAGTCATCCCTACGTGTCACCCGTTCTGGGTGATTTCCATGGTCTCCCGCCGCTGTTCTTCCAGGTCGGCAGCACCGAGATTCTCCTTGACGATAGCCAGCGCTGCGCGGAGCAGGCGCGGTTGGCCGGCGTCCGTGCGGAAGTTGAGGTTTGGGATCGCATGCCGCACGGCTGGCAGGCGCTGTCTTTTGCCCCGGAGTCGGGTCGTGCCATCGGTCGGATCGGCGACTTTATTCGAGAGTGTTGTCCATGAGTGCCAAGCCGAAAAAATCAGCGCCCGGTTCCGAGTTTATGCGGACCTTGCGCCGCGATCATGCGGGTTTGTCGCGCGTACTGCGCGAACTTGAGGTCCAGGCCGCCAGACTGGTGCAGGTGCCGGAGCAGGCCGCCCCTGTGCTTGCAGATGCGCTGAGCTATCTGCTGCGCTACCACCACGCCTTTCATCATCCCCGCGAAGACCGGCTGTTTGCCCGAATCCGCGCCCAGGACAAGGGTCTCGACACACCCCTGGCAGAGCTCAGTCATGATCATGAGGTGGGCGAAGAACAGCTGTCGGATCTGGTCGATTTACTGAATGCGCTCAACGATCGTCAGCTTCGTGGAAAATCCGGCCAGGAACTGGCTGACCGAATACAGGAATATGTTCGCCATACCCGGGTGCATATGCGCGATGAGGAGGCGGTGTTTTATGCGCGCGCCGAAGGTGTACTCGATGGGCGCGATTGGCGCGAGGTCATCGCCGCTGACGACGGTCGAAAAGACCCCATGACCGATCTGGTCGAAATGAGCAGTCGCTATCCGCGCCTGGCAGAGCAGTTGGGCTTGCCGGTCCAGCAACTGGGTCTGATTGAGCGCGCCAGTCCGGTGAGCGAAGCGCTGCGGGAACAAATGCTCAGTCTCATCGATCTTTACGGCGGGTTGGCCTACGACATGCTTGACCTGGGGCGCGGTCATATCGACAGACTGTTGTCAGTTCGCGGACCGGTGTCGCTGGCCAAAGCGATGGGAGAGATGTCTTCGGCTAATCTGAAATTTGTCGGCCGCTGCCTGACCCGACCGCCGCGCTGGGCGATCAACAGCGCTGCATCGGTTTTGGTTGCCAGTCTCAGGCCTTACCTGAGGGAGCGGCAACGCTGAGTTGAGCCCTTAGTCCGCCGGGTCCGGTTTGACTAGCAGCAAGGGTGTATCCGCTTCAACCAACTCTTCAGCGCCCACATTCAGACCTTCAACGGTTCCATCCAGGGGTGCTTTGATGGTCAATTCCATCTTCATGGCCTCCATGATGATGACCGGGTCGCCTTCTTGCACCCGGTCACCGTCCGCGACACGGATATCCAGGATTCTTCCCGGCATGGGCGCCAGAACTTGCCCGTCACCACTGCTGGAGGCTTGGGCTGCTTCAAAGCGGGGGTGCCGGAGAATGGTCCAGCGTTGCTGTTGCCAGCAGATTTCGATGCGATCCCGGCTGTGGCTATGAATCCAAAGCGGACGGCTTTGCTGTTCTCCTTCGAGCAGGTAGCGTGATGAGCCCAAAGGGTGGAGAGCCAGCCGATGCGTCTGCCCGTCAAGCTGCAGTTTGTATTCGCCACTGGCTCCAAGCGCTTCCACCTGCAGCCGGGTTTTCCCGCACTCGATGTCCAGTGAGCGGGGTGCGGCCTCGCCCAGCCGCCAGCCATCGCAAAACGACCAGGGAGACGGGCCGGCGGATGCCTGTTCCTCTGCCCGCAGCCAAAACGCCGCGGCAGCCTTCATCACCTCGGGAGGTGGCTCTGGCGTGCCTAACTGCTCCGGCGCCCGGTCAAGCAGTCCGGTATCCAGCGTGGCCGTCCTGAAGGCATCGAGATCAGCCAGCCTTTGCAGAAAGCCCAGGTTGGTTGTCGGGCCGGAAATGAAGCTGGCCGACAATGCCTGCAGGAGCCGTTTTCTGCAGCTCTCACGATCCGGGCCGTGGACAATCAGTTTGGCAAGCATAGGGTCGTAGTACACACTGACCACATCGCCTTCGTCGATCCCCTGATCGACCCGAACCTGCTCATCTTCGGGGAAGATGAGTCTTTGTATTTTGCCGCTGGATGGAACAAAGCCCCGTTCCGGATCCTCGGCGTAGATGCGGGCCTCCATGGCGTGACCGCAGGCCGTGATCTGGGTTTGCTTGAGCGGCAGGTGCTCGCCGGCGGCAACCCGGATCTGCCATTCCACCAGGTCCTGTCCGGTAATCACTTCGGTCACCGGGTGCTCGACCTGGAGACGCGTATTCATTTCGAGAAAGAAGAACTCGTCGCCATCGACCAGAAACTCAACGGTGCCGGCTCCTTCGTAGTTGACGGCTTGCGCGGCCCGGACTGCCGCGGCCAGCAAGCTGGATCTCAAGTCTTCATCCAGATTGGGTGCGGGGGCTTCCTCGATGATCTTCTGATGGCGACGCTGCGAGGAGCAATCGCGCTCGAACAGATGGACCGTATTGCCGTGCTGGTCGGCCAGAATCTGTGCTTCGATATGGCGCGGTCGCTCCAGATAGCGTTCCAGAATCATGCGGTCGTCGCCGAAAGCGCCTGCGGCCTCGCGTCGGGCCGCCTCGAGCGCAGCGGAAAATTCGCCATGATTGTGGACGACCCGCATCCCCTTGCCGCCGCCGCCGGCTGCAGCCTTTAGCATCAGGGGAAAGCCGATCTTCTGCGCCTGGGCAGCGAGCGTTTCGTCGGTCTGGTCATCACCGTGGTAGCCGGGGATCAGCGGCACAGCCGCGCTTTCCAGATGTGACTTGGCCGCTGCTTTCGAGCCCATGATTTCCATCGTCGAGGCTTTCGGGCCGATCAGCACCAGCCCCGAGGCTTCGACCGCACGCGCAAAATCAGCGTTTTCCGAAAGAAATCCGTAGCCCGGATGAATGGCCTGAGCGGCATGTTCTGTGGCCACTGCGATGATGCGCGCGATATTCAGGTAAGACGCCGAAGCTGCAGCCGGACCGATCAGCACAGCCTGATCTGCCAGGCGAACGTGTCGGGCCTGGGCATCGGCTTTCGAATACACAGCGATCGTCTCAATGCCCAACCGGCGGCAGGTAGAGATGACCCGGCAGGCAATTTCGCCCCGGTTTGCGATCAGGATTCTGGAAAACATCAGCCGATGCTCACGGCGACCACGAGGGCTTTCGTTTTTCCAGGAAGGCGTTCAGGCCTTCCTGTCCTTCGCGCGAAACGCGCAGCGCGGCGATGGTTTCTGACGTTCGCTGATCCAGTTCATCCGGGTCATGCTGACCGGTGCTGACCATTCTGATCAGTGACTTGACTCTGGCCAGTGCTTTCGGACCGCCGGCCAGCAAAAGGTCGAGTAGATCCTCAATATGTACTTCAAGCTGACCGGTTGGCACCACGTCGGTGATCAGTCCGATCTGTCGGGCCGTTGATGCATCCACGCGTTCACCGGTGAGCATGTAGCGACGGGCATGGTTGACGCCGATTCGCGGCACCACGAATGGCGCGATGGTAGCGGGTATGAGCCCAAGTCGAACTTCGGTCAGGCCAAATGTGGCCGTCTCCAGCGCAACTGCGAGATCACAGCAGGCGATCAACCCCACACCCCCGCCAAATGCATGACCGTTGACTTTGGCGATGGTCGGGCAGGGCAGTTGGTCCAGGCGACGGAGCATGGCGGCCAGCAGCCGGGCATCCTCTCGATTCTCGTCTTCTTCAGCCTGCGCCATGGCGCGCATCCAGTTCAGGTCGGCGCCAGCCGAGAACGAGTGCCCTTCGCCGGTCAGGACGAGCGCGCGTGCCCGCTCGTCAACGATCTGGTCGAACGCTTGGGTCAGCGCTGCCACCAGTTCGGCGTTGAAGGCGTTATGGATGGATGGCCGGTTCAAGGTCAGGGTCACGACGCCACGGTCGTCAATCTTGTGTTGCAGCAAATCACTCACATTCGGAATACCCCATAACCACCTGATTCGGTCGGCCCGTTGGCTGCGACCGCCAGCGCCAGCCCCAGCGTGCGACGAGTATCGACCGGGTCAATAATGCCGTCATCCCATAGCCTCGCCGTGGCGTAGTAAGGGTTGCCCTGAGTTTCGTATTGATCACGGATCGGTGCCTTGAACGCCTCTTCTTCCTCGGCCGGCCATTCCTCGCCTCGGGCCTCCGAAGCATCGCGCCGCACGGTGGCCAGCACGCTGGCGGCCTGCTCGCCACCCATGACCGAAATGCGGGCATTCGGCCAGGTCCACAAAAACCGCGGCTGATAGGCCCGGCCACACATGGCGTAGTTGCCGGCTCCGAAAGAGCCGCCGATGATGACGGTGAACTTGGGCACGTGCGAGCAGGCCACGGCGGTGACCATCTTGGCCCCGTCCTTGGCAATGCCGGCCTGCTCGTACTTCTTGCCGACCATGAATCCGGTGATGTTCTGCAAAAACACCAGCGGGATGTTGCGCTGGTTGCACAGTTGAATGAAGTGAGCGCCTTTGAGCGCTGACTCGGAAAACAGGATGCCGTTGTTGGCCACGATGCCGACCGGATAGCCGTGGATATGGGCAAACCCGCACACCAGCGTTGTGCCATAGCGGGCCTTGAACTCGCTGAACTCCGAGCCGTCAACTAAGCGGGCGATGATTTCGCGCACCTCGAAAGGGTAGCGGGTGTCGGTGGGCAGGATGCCGTAGAGATCTTCGGATGGGTAGGCCGGTTCATTGGCGGTCTCGAGCACGGCGGCAGTAGATCGAGGCCGGTTGAGATGGCTGATGAGTTCGCGCGCAATGGCAAGCGCATGGAGATCGTTGTCGGCGAAGTGATCGGCCACGCCCGACAGCCGGGTGTGGGTATCGGCACCGCCCAGCGTTTCCGCGTCGACTTCCTCACCGGTCGCGGCCTTGACCAGCGGCGGGCCGCCCAGAAAAATCGTGCCCTGTTCCTTGACGATGATGGCCTCGTCGCACATCGCCGGCACGTAGGCACCGCCGGCGGTACATGACCCCATCACCACGGCGATCTGCGGGATGCTTTTGGCTGACAGCCGGGCCTGGTTGTAGAAGATGCGGCCGAAGTGATCGCGGTCGGGAAAGACCTCGTCCTGCAGCGGCAGAAAAGCCCCGCCGGAGTCGACCAGATACAGGCAGGGCAGGTGATTTTCCAGCGCTATTTCCTGGGCGCGCAGGTGTTTTTTGACCGTCATCGGGTAGTAGGTACCGCCCTTGACCGTGGCGTCGTTGGCCACCACCAGGCACTCGCTGCCCGACACCCGCCCGATCCCGGCAATGACCCCGGCGCCCGGCGCGGCATCGTCATACAGGCCGTTGGCCGCCAGCGGCGAGATCTCCAGAAACGGACTGCCCGGGTCCAGCAGCGCGCGCACCCGTTCGCGCGGCAGCAACTTGCCGCGCTCGGTGTGCTTGGTGCGCGAGCGCTCCGGCCCACCCAGGCCCTTCTCGGCCAGCTGCGCGTGCAGAGCATCGGCCAGCGCCTGGTGGTGCGCCAGGCGCTGCTGAAACTCGGCATCCTTGCGGTCAATCTGGCTGCTCAGCCTGGCCATGCGGGCTTCCGAACGGGGTGGACGGCCTATTGTAGCCCGCTGCTCGTTCAGGATTATCCGGGCTCCAGCGCGATCGAAAAGCCGGCCCACAAGCGTCGCCTGGGGATCCTGGAGAGCCAGGGCGTGATTACCGAAGATTTCAACGCCCCGCTGCCTGACGAGATCATCGAATCCTTCTGCGGCTGGTTTGAAGCCGACGCACAAAATTCTGCCAATGTCCGGGCGATCGCGGAGCCGCTGATCAGAATCCGGTGGCAGGTGGGCTCGGGTTGGACATTGGACATCGACCGGATTCCGAGTGTGATTTGATTCACGTTTTGAATCAGGGTATAAGAACAGAAACCTAGCCTGCGCAGTGGTTCATGCTCCGGCGACTTTAAGAGTCCGATTCAAGTTTCCGGAGATATCCACGATGCGTGTTTTGCTGCTACCCCTGTTTTTTCTTGCCGCTTGTGCGTTCGCCCAGACGTCTCCGCTGAACGATACAGGGCAGACCCAGTGCTTCGAAGGGGGTGTGCTGGCCGAATGCACGGCTGCGAATAATGGGGACGGGGCCTCACACCCCCGCCAGGACGGCCGCTTTGGGCGTGATGCCCAGGCCGGCGAGGCCAGCTTCGATTTCACCAAAATCTGCTACAGCGGCGAGGCGGCCGGTAGCGGTGAATGTCCGGCGGATCCGCCGCTAGGCACTGGTGCCAGTGACTGGGCTTGCACCCGCGACAACGTCACCGGGCTGATCTGGGAGGTCAAGACGCCGGCCAATGCCGGCGACCTCTTCACGTTCGCCGGA
Source organism: Wenzhouxiangella sp. (assembly GCA_036351735.1). Classification (GTDB taxonomy): domain Bacteria; phylum Pseudomonadota; class Gammaproteobacteria; order Xanthomonadales; family Wenzhouxiangellaceae; genus Wenzhouxiangella. The sequence goes on from JAZBPR010000022.1 coordinate 41,992, forward strand.
GCGAGCGATTATGCAACGACCGTCACCGGTGCGAGCCCCCAACTCTGCGGCGCGATCGACTGGCGCGTCCCCACCCGGCGCGAGCTGCTATCGATCGTCCATCACGGCACGAGCAGCCTAGCGATCGACACGAGTTTCTTTCCGAACACTTTGAACGGCTTCTTCTGGTCCAGCGATAGCATTGCGCCCAGTCCGGCCAACGCGTGGGCCGTCAGTTTCAACGATGGCAGTACCAGCGCCGGCGGCCAGACCTTCGACCTCCGCGCGCGTCTCGTATCCGGGAACATGCCCCCGGAACCAGAGCCCCGCTTTGTGGATAACCTCGATGGAACGGTAACCGACGCGGCGACCTGGCTGATGTGGGACCGCTGCTCGTGGGGGCAGACCTTGGACGGCAGCAATGCGTGCACCGGCCCTGCGAGCGTTCACAACTGGGAAGCCGCGCTTGGAATTGCGATAACGGCCAACGCTGGTGCGGGCCACCGCGGCTATAGCGACTGGCGGTTACCCAACCGCACCGAGCTGGAGTCGTTAGTGGACATCACCAAGGCGACTGCTCCGGCGATCGACACGGCTGCCTTCCCCCCCACCAATACGCCGCCCTTCTTTTTCTGGTCCTCGACCGTGTACACGCCCAGTCCGGCCCTCGCGTGGAACGTCAGTTTCGCCATTAATGGCGAAACCTCCGCCTTCTCCCAGCCCTTCGGCGGCCTCGTGCGTCTCGTGCGTAGCGGACAGTCATTTGATGCTTTGGCGGCTGGCATCGCGACTGAGATTGTAATGATTACTCAGGCCGGCGCGGCCGCCCAGAGCGGTGTCATCTTGCCTCAACAACCGGTGGTGGAGGTGCGCGATGCCAATGGCAACCCGGTGCTGGCCGCCGGCACCAACATAATTGCGGCCATTGCCAGCGGCGGAGGCACCCTGACGGGCACCACCACCGTCGCCACCGATGTCAGCGGCCGGGCCACCTTTACCGATCTGGCAATTTCGGGCACCGTGGGTGATCGGACGCTGTCGTTCAGCGCCGGTGCGCTGACGCCGGCGACGTCCGGAACCATCACCTTGTCGACCGTACCGGCCGCTCCGATTGCAGTCATTGCCACCGCGGGCAGCGCCCAGGCGACAGTGTCCTGGATGGCACCGAC
>JAZBPR010000023.1:0-9884 GCA_036351735.1 Wenzhouxiangella sp.
TCACCCAGATACTCGATGCGCTCAATCGGGCGTCGGCCCGGCGGGTTCCTGTTCAAGCCCTCGCCTTCCCAGTAATCCACAGTTTCCTGCTCAACCGGTTCGCCGTTGATGAACACCACCTTGTTCCGGTAGGCAATGGCATCACCCGGCAGACCGACAACCCGCTTGATGTAGTTGACGCGCTCGTCATCCGGGAACCTGAAAACAATGACATCTCCGCGTTCGGGCTCGCCGGTAGAAAGAATCTTCTTGTTGAGGACCGGCAGACGCAATCCGTAAGAGAACTTGTTGACGACAATGAAATCGCCGATCTGAAGGGTGGGGATCATCGATCCGGATGGAATCTTGAACGGCTCGAACAGGAAAGATCGAAACACCAGCACCAACACCAGAATCGGGAACAGGGACCCAATACTGGCCAACCAGTGGGCCGGACCCGATTCGACTTCGGCGTAACGACGCTGAATCCAGAACTTGTCAATCAGCCACAGTAATCCCGTGATCAGCGTCAGAACGGTCAATATCAGGGCGTAGTCCATGGAAACTCGTCTGTTTGGTTTTCTTTTATTTGTCGCTATCGGTGCGCAGAACCGCAAGAAACGCTTCCTGCGGGATCTCGATGCGCCCGACCTGCTTCATTCTGCGCTTACCGGCCTTTTGCTTCTCCAACAGCTTGCGCTTTCGGGAGACGTCACCGCCGTAACACTTGGCCGTAACGTTTTTGCGATAGGCCTTGACAGTGGACCGAGCAATGATATGCGATCCAATCGCCGCTTGAATGGCGATGTCAAACATCTGCCTTGGGATAAGCTCGCGCATGCGCTCTGCCAACTCGCGTCCCCGGCGCTCTGCCACATCCCGGTGCACGATGGTGCTCAGGGCATCGACACGCTCACCGTTAATCAGCAGATCCAGGCGAACAAAGGGACCGGCCTGAAAGCGTGAGAAATCGTATTCGAACGATGCAAATCCCCGCGAGCAGGATTTCAAACGATCAAAGAAATCCATCACGACCTCGGCCATGGGAAGTTCATAGCTCAGCTGAACCTGCCCGCCCAAAAAACGCATGTCTTTCTGCAGGCCCCGCTTTTCCTCACACAAACCAATGACGGCACCGACGTAATCCTGCGGCACCAGAATATTGGCGAGAATCACGGGCTCGCGGATCTCGCTGATTTTGTTGACCGCTGGCATACCGGCCGGGTTATCCAGCGTCACAACTTCACCGTCAGTCAGGGCAAGCTCGTAAATCACGGTTGGGGCCGTCGTGATCAGGTCGAGATCGTACTCGCGCTCCAGACGCTCCTGCACGATCTCCATGTGCAGCATGCCGAGAAAACCGCAGCGGAAACCAAAGCCGAGTGCAACCGAAGTTTCCGGCTCGAACTGCAGCGCGGAATCGTTCAGCTGAAGTTTCTCCAGCGCCTCGCGCAAGTCCGGATAGTCGCTGGAGTCGACCGGAAAAATGCCGGCAAAGACACGCGGCTTGAGCGGCTTGAACCCGGGCAAAGGCGCATCGGCCGGCTGTCTCGCCTGAGTGATCGTGTCACCAACGGGCGCTCCGTGCACTTCCTTGATCCCGGCCGAAACAAAGCCCACCTGCCCACAACCCAGCACATCGGTGGTCGTGCGCTTTGGACTAAAGATACCGATCTGGTCGGCCTGATGCTCTTCGCCCAGCGACATCACCCGGATTTTCTCACCGCGTCGCAACTGTCCCTGCTTGATCCGAATCAGCGAATTGACGCCCAGGTAATTGTCGAACCAGGAGTCGATAATGAGCGCCTGCAAGGGCCCATCCTCAGCATCCTTGGGCGGCGGAATTCTCACGACGATGGCCTCCAGAACCTCCCGTATCCCCTGCCCGGTTTTTGCGCTCACCAACAGCGCATCTGAAGCGTCAATACCGATGATGTCCTCAATCTGATGACGCACCCGATCCGGATCCGCCGCCGGCAGATCAATCTTGTTGATGACCGGGATCACCTCCAGCCCCTGCTCCACCGCTGTATAGCAGTTGGCCACGCTCTGTGCTTCCACGCCCTGGGCAGCGTCGACGACCAGCAACGCGCCTTCGCAGGCGGCCAGGGAACGGGATACCTCGTAGGAAAAGTCAACGTGACCCGGCGTGTCAATAAAGTTGAGCTGGTAGCGCTCACCACTGTCGGCATCGTAGTTAAGCGTGACGCTCTGGGCCTTGATCGTGATGCCGCGCTCGCGCTCGATATCCATCGAATCAAGCACTTGATCCGCCATCTCACGCTCGGTCAGCCCGCCGCACAAATGAATGAATCGGTCGGCAATCGTCGACTTGCCATGATCGACGTGGGCGATGATCGAAAAATTGCGAATTCGGGCTATGCGGCTCATGATCCAATAAATTCGCCGCCGCCGGCGGAACCGGCGGCGGCGTTCAGTAAAGCGCAGAGTATACCGACAATGGCGGTCAGCAAGCGCATCCCACCATCAGGCTACCGCGCTTAGTCTTCAGACTCGGGCGTGTAAGCGACAAACGTCGTCGAACCATTTGGACTGTGCAGCAGCAGAGCCACTGAACGTCCCGGGGTCAGTTCGTCCACGATGCTGCGGAAGTCATCGATATCGGACACCGTCTGGTTATTGATCATCAGGATGACCTGCCCACGCCGGATACCAGCCCGGTAGGCTGCATCACTTTCAACGCCGCTGATAACCACACCACCTTCCGGGTCACCTAGCTGCGGACGCATATCCGAATCGATGGATTCCACCGCCAGCCCAAGCTTGTTGCTTGGCTCACTTTCCGGGCTATCCGGGCCTCCGGCCATGACCTGATCGTCTTCAAGCTGCTTGATAGTGACTGTCTTGGTGATCTCCTCACCCCAGCGCGAGAGCACCAGCGTGGCTTCTGATCCGGGCCGGACCAGACCGACCAGTGGCGGCAGTTCGGAAAACACGTCCAGCGGCTGGCCATTGAACTCGACGATGACATCGCCGACTTCAATCCCGGCCTCATCGGCAGCACTGCCCGGCTCGACCCGGTTGACGAGTGCCCCGGCCGGCCGATCCAATCCCAAAGCATCGGCCTTTTCGCGGGTAATGACTTCGATACCCACACCGAGGTAGCCGCGCGAGACCCGCCCATACTCAAGAAGCTGGTCAATTGAATTGCGTGCGATTTCGATCGGAATCGAAAACGACAGGCCGATATTGCCGCCGCCAGAACTCAGAATCCATGAATTGATCCCCACAACAGTGCCATCAGTGCGGATCAGGGGCCCGCCGGAGTTTCCACGGTTGATGGCAACGTCGGACTGAATAAAGGGCACGTACTGCTGGCGCCCCTGCGTTCTGCCTTTGGCGCTCACAATCCCCGCGGTCACGGTTTGCTCAAAAGAAAACGGTGAACCAATGCCAATCACCCACTCTCCAACCCGAAGGTCTGTGGAATCGCCGAAGGCGAGCGTTGGCAAGTCATCGGCATCAATGCGCAAGACAGCGACGTCGGTTTGGGGGTCTGAACCAACGACTTCGGCTTCAAACTCGCGCCGGTCAGCCAAGCGGACGATCACCTGATCAGCATCTTCGATCACATGGTGATTGGTCACGATCAATCCGTCCTCGGCAATGATGAACCCGGAACCACCGCCACGACGATCCGGACGACCTCCGCCTGGCCCGCCTTCAGGAAACGGGAAGTCGAAGAAGCGGCGGAACATCTCTGGAATTTCTTCGCCTGGCCCCTGCGGCATGTCTTGGCGCTGCGAGGGTCTGGAGCCAAATCGAATCGTTTCAACGTTGACCACTGCAGGGATGGATTCTTCAACCAGAGTGGTAAATCCTTCCACCGGCTGCGCCCACGATTGCGACGCGGCCAGTAGCATCGCGAGCACCAATACAGACACTGATTTATTCAACATGCGATCTCCAAAATAGTGAAGTTTCCCCGACCGTCAGATGTGGTCTTCATGCAAGCCGGATTCAAGCACCTCGCCTCCGGCTGGAGAAGACAGCACCTTGAGGTCGGGGTTCAATCGATTCCAGCCCATTCTGCTGGTAACCCAAACCGCAACGACCGCCGCGAACAGGCCCAGGCCCAAACTCAACACGTCTTCAACCCAACCAGCGGGGACAAGACTAGCAGTCGCGACTGCAGCCAAAATGAAAGCCATTAAAGGCAGTCCATACAACTGGCTGGCCACGCGCAGCAACTCAGCTTCATCGACACCCACTTGAACGACCTGACCCACTTCCAGACCATCCACATGCTTGAGGTTGAGTTCTGCCGACCGACGTGAAAAAAGCCGGCTGAATACGCCGGCCCCGCAGCCTTTTCCACTCAAGCACTGCTGGCAGTGTTGCAGACGTTCGAACCGAACCCTTGCGCTTGAGTGGTCCACTTTGAAAACGACAGCCCGCTGCCAGACAACACCCATTGCGCTCAGATCCAACCCGCAGGAATCAATCCGAAGAAGAACCGGAGGACTTGCGTTCAAGCTGCTGGGCAATCAAGGCGACCGTCGCGGGCGGGACTTCGCCCACCACGGTGACTCGATGCTGATCGACCATCCCGGTGTAAACATGAACCGGCCCCATAGCTTCGAGCCTTTCAGACACATCCCTGCTCTGCTCCGCGCTCCGGGCATCCTCCACATAAACCGAAAAACTCGTCAAACCATCGCTGAACAACAAGTGCTCGAAAGCTTTCCCGTCCGGGCTATCGCCCTTGCCAACGCTAGCCAGTCGAAAACCGTCCGGCAGGCGCGCGGGCCGCCAACTTGCCTGACGTAATTCGGTCGTCGAGGTCGGGGAAACCGACTGCTCGCTCAGGGTGGCCTCGGGCGCGTCGGAACGGGTAATAGTTGGATCGAGTTCGCTGTCGCTGATCGGTACGCCCAGCTCAACATCGACAAAAGTCAGTTTCTGGATGTGCCGGCCGGCATGATCCAAAAGCGCTGAGCGCAACAGCATGCCCGTTTGCTCCTCCAGCCAGAATCGATGGCCGTAACGAAACTGGTCGCGTGGGCGGATCTCGATGACACGCGTCATCATGCCGGCTACCCGGTCGGTGCCGGCAAAACGCATCCGGTAGCCCAGAATGGGGCTGGACAACTGACTGACCGGCAAATGCGGCAACAGCCTTGCTCCGATGCCGCCCTGGACAATCAAAGGCTGGTCACCTTCAATCAGGGTTCTGACTTCATTGCCATTGCGCAGAATCTCCCGCGGCTGGCCGTCGAGCGAATAAATGCGCTCGCGAATTCCATCAGCATCGGCACGGTGGATGATGCGGAGCGTATCCACTTGCCCGTTTCGCATGTGGACCAACGTACCGCGATAGTTGAGCATGTCCACCGCGCGCGCCATTCGGTCCAGCCATTCGCCCACCTCATCCTGGTTTCGCGCAATCGCCGAGCATGACAGCATTGCGAGGGTGACACCGAAAAGCCCCGCCGACCAACGCGTCCGGGCTGACATGGCCTTAGCGCTCCCCGGCGACCGTCGACTGAGCAGACCCCTGCTGCTGGTCCTCAGCCGGAACCAAGCGACCGGCACCAACAACAATCGGCACATAAGACGTAAAGCCAGCGCCGCCTGCTGCCTGTGTATGACGTAGCAGATAACTGTTGATCCGCTGGCGATCTGCCGGGCTGGTCTCGGACAGACTGACCGGCACCAACGGCTGGTTGAACGGACGATCCAGAGGATTGGACTGGCTGACAAAGCCCGGCTCGCTGACCAGTCTCTGCGCCTGATTTTGCTCCAGCACGCTGGAGTTCATGCCAATCAATGCGACAACCGCCACGCTCGCAGCGATGGCGGCGCCAGCCAGCGGCCGGAGCCAAGCACGACTTGGATTGGGGGCACCCAACGGCGACTCTTCATCGATACAAGCGGCCACGCGCTCGGCCAAACCCAGATTGCCACTGAATTCGCGTTGCATGCACGCCCGGATGACGTGGTAACTGCGCCAGTGGCGGGTGAGCTCTTCATCAGAAGCCATTCGGCGAACCAGAAAATCACATCCGCTGCGTTCCAATTCGCCATCCACCAGACAGGAAATCTTTTCTCGGTTGCCTTCAGTCATGCTGGGTCTCTTCAATGGGTCATCACTCGTTATCAAGCAGGGGTCTCAGACGTTGATCAATCGCCTCACGCGCTCTGAAAATCCTTGATCTAACAGTACCAATGGGGCATTCCATCGTAGTTGCGATCTCTTCATAACTCATGCCTTCCATCTCGCGCAGGGTAATGGCCACGCGCAGGTCTTCCGGCAAATCAGCGATCGCGTCATGAATCGTCTGCTCGATCTCTTCTCTCAGTAATTCGTGCTCCGGAGAGGCACGATCCTTGAGCCTGGAATCAATCTGGTATTGCTCGGCATCCACCGCGTCCACATCGGACTGCGGCGGTCTGCGGCCCTGAGCAACCAGATGGTTCTTGGCCGTGTTGATCGCGATCCGGTAAAGCCAGGTGTAGAAGGCACTGTCACCGCGAAAGCGTTTCAGTGCCCTGTAGGCCTTGATGAAAGCCTCCTGAGCAACATCCAGCGCCTCGGCGTGGTCAGATACATAGCGCGACACGAGACTGACAATCTTGTGCTGGTACTTCAAAACCAGCATGTCGAAGGCTCGCTTATCGCCTTTCTGAACCCGCTCTACCAGCAGTTGATCAACTTCCCTTTCGCCCATGACCTGTTTGTTTGTCGGCTACTCGACGATCGGGACACTGTTCTGGACAGCATCCCGCCAAATTAGTTTCCTGTTAAGTGAAACGACCCGACTCATCTCCCCTGAACCGCTGAGAATAGCATGCGTAAGCCAGCAGTCCAGCGGGCCGGGTGCGATAATACATCGTGATAAAAATCATCGATACAAGGCTTGGAGGAACATATGGACCAGCGCGAAATTCTCAACCGACTCGGCATCAAAGACATTCAGCCCGGCGCCTGCTTCGGCCCGGGACAGTGGTCGGATGTTGCCGAAGATCGGGTGTTTGAGTCGATCAACCCCGCCAACGGACAAGCGATCGGCCGAATCTGCGCGGCGACCGACGCCGACTACGAAAAGCTCATCATCACAGCACAGGATGCTGCCAAAGCCTGGAAAATGGTTCCAGCACCGGCACGAGGAGAAGCCGTCCGGCTAGTCACCGAAGCGCTGAGAGCCTATAAAGATCCATTGGGCAGTCTGGTCTCGATGGAAATGGGAAAGATCAAGCCTGAGGGAGACGGCGAAGTCCAGGAAATGATCGATATCGGGGATTTCGCAGTTGGCCAGTCTCGCATGCTCTACGGAAAGACCATGCATTCCGAACGTCCCGGGCATCGCATGTACGAGCAATGGCACCCGCTGGGCGTTGTCGGCGTGGTAACGGCGTTCAACTTTCCGGTCGCGGTCTGGGCCTGGAATGCCTTGCTTTCAGCCATCTGCGGAAATGCCACGATCTGGAAGCCATCGCCGAAGGGCGCCTTGTGCTGTGCGGCGGTTCAGAACATCGTCAACGAAGCGCTGGCTGATACCGACTATCCACCAATTTTCACCTCTTTCATGGAACCGGGGCACGAGCTTGCTGGACGGTTCATCGACGACGAACGCGTGGACCTGATGTCATTCACTGGATCAAGCCAGGTGGGCCGCATGGTAGGCGAGCGGGTTGCTGCCCGCTTTGGAAAGAGCCTGCTTGAACTGGGCGGCAATAACGCGATCATTCTGGACCCATCGGCTGACCTGAAGCTCGCCATTCCTGCAATCGTCTTTGGCGCGGTCGGCACCGCAGGACAACGCTGCACCACCACCCGCCGGCTGATCGTCCACGAATCCATCGAACAAGAGGTTTGCGAGTCGCTGGTCAAGGCTTACAAGCAGGTCCGGATCGGCGATCCTCTGGCCTCGGACACGCTGATGGGTCCGCTGACCGATGAGGCAGCGGTCCAGCGCTTCGAGCAGGCTGTCCAGGTCGCACAGGAGCAGGGAGGCGAGGTGCTTGCCGGAGGCCTGCGTATCGATAGAGAAGGTTTCTTTGTCGAACCGACCATCATCCGCGCCGAAAACGACTGGGAGATCGTTCAGGAAGAAACCTTCGCCCCGATTCTGTACGTCATCAGCTACAAGACCCTGGAAGAGGCGATGGCGATCCACAACAACGTCCGCCAGGGCCTTTCATCGGCCATCTTTACCAATGACTTACGGTCCGCTGAATTCTTCTTGTCACACGTGGGCTCGGACTGCGGAATTGCCAACGTCAATATCGGAACATCTGGCGCTGAGATCGGCGGCGCCTTCGGCGGCGAGAAGGAAACCGGCGGCGGGCGCGAGTCCGGGTCAGATGCTTGGCAGGCGTACATGCGCCGTCAGACCAACACAATCAACTGGTCAACGGAGTTGCCGCTGGCGCAAGGCATCAAATTTGACCTCTGAGGCTGTCTAGGATCGGGACCAGAAGACGATGTATCACTGGCTGAGGAAGGGCATGTTCATGTTGTCGCCAGAGGCGGCACATGAACTTGCTGTCCACGCCATGGCGATGGGTCGGCCGCTAGGCGCGCTTCGTCTTTTTGCTGGCCCCCGACCGATAAAGCCGGTTGAATTGATGGGTCTGGTCTTTTCCAATCCCGTGGGACTTGCCGCGGGTTTTGACAAGAACGGCGACTTCATTGACGCACTGGGTGCGCTGGGCTTCGGTCATATTGAAGCCGGCACCGTAACGCCTGAGCCGCAGCCGGGTAATCCGCGACCCAGGCTGTTCCGGCTTCCCCAGCATGAAGCCATCATCAATCGCATGGGCTTCAACAATAAAGGCGTGGATCATCTGGTCAAGCGGCTCCGGCACTGCAGCTATGACGGGATTATCGGCGCGAACATCGGGCGTCAGAAGACCACGGCCACCGATCAGGCAGCCGGCGATTACAGAATCTGCCTTGAGAAGCTGTACCCCTGGTGTCACTACATCGCGATCAACATTTCCTCACCCAATACGCCCAATCTGCGCGAATTGCAGGACGTCGGACCGCTGCGGGAACTGCTGGAAGAATTGACCCAAAGCCGGCAGTCGCTGGAAAAAGAGCACGGCATGTACCGGCCAGTCGTGATCAAGATCGCCCCGGACTGGGACGACCAAGCCTTGCTTAATACCCTGGAAGTCATTGGCCAGTCAGGGCTGGATGGATTGATCGCCACCAACACCACGCTGGACCGCTCGGGCGTCGCAGGTCATGAGCATGCGCGCGAGTCAGGTGGTCTTAGCGGTCGTCCGCTCCTGGCCTCATCCACCGCGATACTGGCCAAAGCGCGCGAAGTTTTGGGGCCGGAATTTCCCATCATCGCGTCAGGTGGTGTGCATAGCGGCGAGGACGCTTCAGTGAAGCGGCGCGCCGGTGCGGATCTGGTGCAGCTCTACACCGGCTTCATTTATGAAGGCCCGAGCCTGATTCGTGCCTGTGCCCAACGTTGGGAACCGGCAGTATCCCGTGCATCAGGCTGAACGTCTCCTCGATGCTGATCTTTCGGAGCTCAGCACATTCAGGCTACCGGCCAGAGCACATGAACTGATCTACCTGGATCAGGCGGCTCAACTTCCCGAGCTCTGCCTGACAAACCCCGCGCTGGTGCTGGGAAGTGGCTCCAACACGGTATTTCTGGATGACTGGCCCGGGACCGTGCTGGTCAATCGTCTTCAAGGTATCTCATTTCAGCGCCTGGATGCCGAGCATAGTCTGGTTCGGGTGGCTGCTGGCGAAAACTGGCATCAACTGGTGCGCTGGTGCATGGACCATGGGCTGCATGGTCTGGAAAATCTCATTCTCATTCCAGGCTCGGCGGGTGCAGCCCCCATTCAGAACATTGGCGCCTATGGTGTTGAACTGTCTGACGTACTGCAATCCGTCACGGTCTGGGACTGGCAGA
>JAZBPR010000024.1:0-26093 GCA_036351735.1 Wenzhouxiangella sp.
CTTTCTGCCCCGCGTTGCAGCATTGAATGAAGAGCTCGGCGGAAACCCAGCTGGGCTGATCAGTGCGCTGGGTGAAGGTCAGGTCTCCAGGTTTCGAACCGACAACTTGGAACAGCTGGAAGCCTGGCTGTCAGACCAGGGCTTTCTCCCTGTAGCCGGAGACAGCACACGACCAAGCGCCGCCGAGCTTTCTGTCGCCTCCGGCTTATCGACGCAAACAGCTGGCGAACTTCAGCAGTGGATCGAAGGGGCGATCAGCGACCCGCTGGCACTCGAAACGAGCACCGATCGGTCTTCCTAGAGGTTGCGTCCGTAAAACAGTTCCTGCATTTCCTTTCGCAGGCGGCGCTCGATCCGCGCGCGCTCACGTCTGGAGATGTCTTCTGGATGGATTCCAAACAAGTAATTGTCCAGATCAAAGTCCTTCAGCCGCATCTTGGTGTGGAACAGATTTTCTTGGTAGACATTGACATCGATCATGTCGTAGGCGTTCTTCGTATCCCGGGTGAAGAAATTCTGAATGGAGTTGATCTTGTGATCGATGTAGTGCTTGCGACCACGCACATCGCGCGTGAACCCGCGCACGCGATAGTCCACGGTCACGATATCGGACTCAAAGCTGTGAATCAGATAGTTCAAGGCTTTCAGCGGTGAAATCACCCCGCAGGTGGCAACATCAATATCTGCCCTGAAGGTGCAGATACCGTCGTGCGGATGGCTTTCCGGATAGGTGTGGACCGTGATGTGGCTCTTGTCCAGATGCGCAAGAACGGTCTCCGGCAGCGGCCCCGGCGCTGCCGAACCAATATCGTCGTCGGTGACGACCGGCTCTTCGGCGATCAGCATGGTGACGCTTGCACCCTGAGGATCATAATCCTGGCGAGCCACGTTCAGAACGTTGGCGCCGATGATGTTGGAAACATCGGTCAGGATTTGCGTCAGCCGCTCTGCGTTGTAGGCTTCGTCAATGTAGGCAATGTACTCCTTGCGCTGCTCCTCGTTCGTCGCATAGCACAAGTCGTAGATGTTGAAGCTCAAGGCCTTGGTCAGATTATTGAAGCCATGAAGCTTGATTCTGCTAGAGGACAAAGATCCATCCCTCCCGATCGCGAATGTTTATGTGCTAACCCTCCATTATCCGTCATTGAGCCGGTCGGTTTCCAGCGATTTTGCTTAACCGATTGTTGACTCTGCACGCGCGAAAGGGCAGTATCCTTGCAAGTAGAGAGGGAAAAGATTTTGGCGAACTTCATGCTCAACGAACCACAGTTCTACCCCATTGACCGCGAAGCCATTGGCCGCCTTCTGGCAATTTGCGAACGCAGGCACTTTGAACCCAAACAGGTCGTGATGCGCCCTGGCGACGAGGGTCACAGTCTGCTCTACGTGATTGATGGATCCTTGTCGGTGTCGACGGAGGGCGAAGATGGCCGGGAACTCATCCTGAGCTATCTGAATCCGGGAGACTTTCTGGGCGAGCTAGGGCTGTTCATGAAACCCCGTGAGCGTGAGGTGTTGGTTCGCACAAGAACCATCTGCCAACTGGCTGAAGTCTCCTATGAACGGTTGCGCGAAGCCTTGGACAATGAACTGTCGGACTGCGCGCTGGAAGTCATGACCGCCATCGGCTCGAAACTTTCCCAGCGCCTGCTCCACGCACGCCGAAAAGTCCTGCAACTGGCCTTTCTCGATACTCAGGGCCGCGTGGCCAAAGCCTTGATCGATCTCTGCGACGAGCCGGACGCGGTATCTCATCCTGAAGGCACCATGATTCGGATCACCCGTCAGGAACTGAGCCGAATCGTGGGATGTTCACGCGAGATGGCCGGACGGGTCATGAAGGCGCTCGAGGAAGACGGCATGCTGAAAGCCTCGGGAAAGACCGTGATCATCCTTGGCAAATTCAAGGGCGTTGCTTCCGGCTAAATCGCCAGCGTTCCTCTGGCGGTCGCTGCCGAGTCCTTAACGACCCGGCTGGCGTAAAGTATTCGGCAGCCAAGAACCCACTCGCCCGTTGCGGCTTTGATATCTATGCAGCTATCCGACTCAAGCCAGCCACAGCGCTGGCACGTCCTGAAATTCGGTGGCAGTTCCGTCGCCGATCCGGCGGCCTGGCCCTTCATTGTCGAATCAGTTCGACGAAGTCTCAGCGACGGCACGCATATCGTCGTGGTTGTTTCCGCGCTCCGGGGCATCACCGATTTGCTGGAGGCGCAGATACAAGACGATAGCCGACGCCCGGTGTCGGAAGTCATGCAGCAAATCGAACAGCGGCACAGGAAGCTGGCCGGCGATCTGGGACTGGATGAGGAACTGCTCGGCCCCTGCCTGGCCGAGGTGCGAGAGCGGCTTCTGCAGCCCGACCTTCTCACCAATCCGGTCTCGCAGGCGGAACTGCTGGCCCAGGGTGAGTTCCTCAGCAGCCGGCTGACATGCGCCGTATTCGCACAAAACGACCTGCGCACTCAATGGCTCGACGCCAGGGACGCTCTGGTCTGTCCACCGGAAGCCAGCCGAAGCAAGGCGAGCAATTTCCTGTCGGCACACTGTCCAGCCGAAGCCAACCCCGGCCTGCGCAACCGGCTGGAGCAGGCCGGCTCCTGCCACGTCATGCCTGGATTCATTGCGGCCAACCCGGCCGGAGAGACAGTGCTCCTCGGACGTGGCGGCTCCGATACGTCCGCAACCTGTCTGGCCGCGGTGCTTGAGGCCGAACGCGTTGAGATCCACTCTGACGTCCCGGGGCTGTTCAGCGCCGATCCCAGGCGCATACCGGCCGCCCGGCTACTCAAGCTGGTCAGCTATCGCGAAGCGCAGGAACTCGCCGCAATGGGGGCCCGCGCTCTGCACCCAAGATCCCTGATCCCGGTGACAAGAGACCGGATTCCCCTGTGGCTGTGTCAGGTTGACCGGCCTGACCTGACCGGCACCCGGATCACGCCCGAAGCCAGGGATCACGGCGCACAGGTCAAGGCCATTGTTCAGCGCAAAGGTATGACCCTGATTGCGCTGGAAGGTCTGGGGATGTGGCAAAGAGTCGGGTTTCTGGCCGATATTTTTGCCGAGTTCAAGGCGCTGGGCCTTTCGGTTGACCAGGTCTCGACGTCCGAGTCCAACGTGACGATCACGCTGGATCCCGGCGCCAATGTTGCCGATCAGGCCACGCTGCGTGAGTTAAGCCGGCGTCTGGAAAAACACTGCAAGGTCGAGATCCTGACCGACTGCGCGACCGTCAGCCTGGTCGGACTGGGCATCCGCACCATCCTGCACCGCCTCGGTCCCGCGCTGGAGGTATTCGAACAGCGGCGCATTTTCCAGGTCAGCCAGGCCGCCAACGACCTGAACCTGACGTTCGTTGTCGAATCTCGTCACGCCGATCGCCTGGTCCAGCAACTGCATCAGCAAGTCATCCCGGGCGGCGTCGGCGGAGACTCCGTGTTCGGCCCTACTTGGGAACAGCTGTTCCGCAACGATGCCCCGGTCAAGTCCAAGCCCGCCTGGTGGCGGCAGAATCCATACAGGCTGATTGAATTGCTGGCTGAGCGTGACTGCGCCTACGTCTACAACCTTGCCGAGATTCGATCCGCAGCGATGCGACTTTTGACGCTCAAGTCCGTCGACCGGGTGCTGTACTCCATGAAGGCCAACAGCCATCCGAGCATTCTCACGGCACTGGTCGAAGAGGGTCTGGGCATTGAGTGTGTGTCTTTGGCCGAGGCCAAGCATGCGCGCGCCAGCGCACCGCAGCTTGCGGTTGAAAACATGCTGCTAACCACCAACTTCGCAAGCCGGCGTGAGCTGCGTGAAGCACTGGCCTCGGGTTTGCGGGTCACCGTGGACAATCTCTATATCCTCCAGCACTGGGGCAGCGACCTGGCCGGTCAAGAGATTTTCCTGAGGCTGGACCCCGGCTCGGGGCTGGGCCATCACAAAATGGTCCGCACCGCCGGCAGCCATTCAAAGTTCGGCGTCCCCTTAAGCGAATTGGATGCCGTACGCCGGCTGGCGCAAGCTCACGATATCCGCATTTCCGGGCTACACGCCCATACCGGATCGGGCATTCTGCATCCGGATAATTGGCAGCGCACTCTGGAAGTATTGGGTGAGGCCGCGAGGGAACTGCCGGAGGTCGAGGTGGTCAACCTCGGCGGCGGGCTGGGTGTGCCCGATCGGGCCGACCAGGTCCCTCTGGATCTGGCAGCCCTAGATGCCGGCCTGGCGCGATTGAAGAACGACCTTGTTCGGCCGATCGAAATCTGGCTGGAACCCGGCCGCTATCTGGTCAGCGAGGCCGGCGTGCTGCTCGCACGGGTCAATCAGACCAAGGGTAAGGGCGAGGTTCGCTACGTTGGCCTTGCGACCGGCATGAACTCTCTCATCAGACCAGCGCTTTATGGCGCCTGGCACGAAATCGTCAATCTAAGCCGTCTTGATGAGCCGGGCGACCGCGTCTACAACGTGGTGGGGCCTATCTGCGAGACCGGCGACATTCTGGGCCTCGATCGCCTGCTGCCTGAGTGCGAGGAAGGAGACGTGATGCTGATCGCCAACACCGGCGCTTATGGCGCTGTCATGGGTTCCCGCTATAACTTGCGTGAACCCGCCGAGGAGTTGCTGATCCAGGGAACCTAGTGGGCCGGGGGCCTAGATCTCCTCAGGCCCGTTTCCATAGCGGTCTGCGAGCACCGCAAGCTGGTCGCGAAGCCCATTGCGTTCGGAACGAAGCAACTCAACCAGTTCACGTTCGTTCCAGAACAGCGCCCGAATGAGGATCTCGTTTCGGTAGCGCAGTACGTTGCGCCGATATCGCAACGCTACAAATCCGCTGGGGGGCAAGGCTGCCAGATAGATCAGCGTCTTCCACGGGCTGAGCTCGGCCACCTGCCACACGGCGTATCCGATCGCGGCATAACCGGCTCCGAAGCTGATCACCCCCAGACCAAAATAGGCAAACAGCCGAATCGCCTCGTCTTTGAAAACCTTCGCACCCAGCCGCGCCAGCGCATAGGGAACGCCATTGTGGATCAGACCGAACAAGGCAACCGGAGCCATCAATACGGCGTAGGCCGTCATTTTCAGACGCAACAGCTTCCGCGTCACCGGTGTTCCGGTTGACGAGGCTAGAGCCTGGCGCACTTCGGTCTGATGCAGGTGATCGCGGAAACGCTCAACACTGCGCCGCAAGGCTTCCACCCGCTCGCGATCAAATCGCCAGGCTCTGCCCAGCACCTGCGCGAGAAATTGGCGGGTATGCACCCGGCGCTGAAACGCCTGCGCGCCCTCGGCCGAAGAACGGCTGTACAAGCCGGCCAGATGCCCCAGCCAGCGCTTGAAGAACCGTTTTCTCTCCGGAATTCGGGGAGGTGGAAGGTCGACAACCCGGCTCATTGACCCGTCTAGCGCATCGGCCAAGTGGTCGACCAACTCGGCCAATTGATCGTCTTCCAGGTGCACGGCCTGACGCCGTAAGCCCGCCTGAACCTCCTCGGTCAACTGCGCCACCGCCGTTTCAGCATCCTGAGCGTACGATTCCGCGTAATCAGCTACCCGAATCGATCGACCGACTCGCAGCAGGGCAGCGGAACCGAGAAACTCCCGGTGCTCAAGATTTACGCCTGCCGGCACGATCACCAGACCCAGCTTGAAGTCGTTTCGATGCTCGGCACCCAGCGCAATGCGGGCAATCCCCTTGCGCAGTTGGCCGACCTGCAGGCGGGGCGAGTTGCGACCTTCCGGAAACACGCCAATCAAGCCACCGGATTCCAGGAGCTGAAACACATGGTCGAACACAGCCTGATTCCGGGAGGAATGATCTCCGACCTCAGAGCGCCTATAAACTGGAATGGCACCCAGAATCCGAAAGAGTTTTGCGACCGGAGGAAATCGGAACAGGCCGGACCTAGCGAGATAGTGGATCGGACGCCGAATCTGGGTCGACAGAATGACCCCGTCCAGGATCGAACTGGGGTGGTTGGCCGCAATGATGACCGGACCCTCCTCTGGAACGCGTTCGATCCTGGACGAGCGAATATCAACGAAATAGAGCCGGCCGATCAATCTCAGGAAACCGACCAGTAGCGAGTAAAGCCTCATGGCTTCATTCTGAGCTATGCTGAAGGATTGCGTGATGAATCCTTTGTGTCGACCTCATGAGCAACGCTTACCAAGCCGCTGACATTGAAGTTCTACAGGGTCTGGAGCCGGTCAAGCGCCGGCCGGGCATGTACACCGATACCCAGCGCCCGAATCATCTGATCGCAGAAGTGGTCGACAACGCGGTCGACGAGGCGCTGGCCGGCCACGCCAAGACCATTGAGGTCACACTTGATAAGGACGGTTCGATCGAGGTGGCAGACGACGGACGCGGCATGCCGGTCGACCCACACCCAGAGCATCGGCTGCCCGGTGCCGAACTGATCCTCACCCGTCTGCACGCTGGCGGCAAGTTCTCCGGCAAGAACTACACCTTTTCAGGCGGCCTCCACGGCGTTGGCGTGTCGGTGGTCAATGCCCTGTCTGAGCGCCTGATCTGCACCATCAAGCGCGATGGCAAGGTCCATGAAATCCGCTTTGCCGACGGCGAGACCACTCAGCCTCTGAAAGTGATCGACGAGGTCGGCAAGCGCAATACGGGAACCACGGTCAGGTTCTGGCCGGATGCCGGCTACTTCGACTCGGTCAACATTTCGCGGCCGCGTCTGAAGCACCTGCTCAAGGCCAAGGCGATCCTCTGTCCGGGGCTGAAAGTTACGCTGAATGACCCTGCCAACGAAGAAAACATCACCTGGCAATTTGAAGACGGACTCACCGATTACCTGCGCGAAAGTCTGTCCGAGCATGAAACCGTCCCGGACGCACCCTTTACCGGTGACTTCTCCGGCGCTGACCAGGAGGCTGCCTGGGCGCTGACCTGGATCCCGGAAGGCGACCTGCTGCAGGAGTCCTACGTCAATCTCATCCCGACCCCGGCCGGCGGCACGCATACCAACGGGCTGCGCACCGGGCTGATCGAAGCATTGCGAGAATTCTGCGATATCCGGTCGCTGCTGCCACGCGGGGTCAAGCTATCGCCCGAAGACGTGTGGGAGCGGCTGAGCTTTGTCCTGTCCATCAAACTGGCCGACCCCCAGTTCTCCGGCCAGACCAAGGAACGCCTGAGCTCGAGGGCTGCGGCCAGTTTTGTTGCCGGCGTTGTCAAGGATGCCTTCGCCCTGTGGCTCAACAAGCACATCACCGATGGCGAGGCGATCGCCAAGCTTGCGATCGACAACGCGCTCAAGCGTCAGAAATCCCGCAAGCAGGTGGCCAGACGCAAGGTCACGGCGGGGCCTGCCCTGCCCGGCAAACTGGCCGACTGCAGCTCAACGGATCTGGAAGAGACCGAGTTGTTCCTGGTTGAGGGCGACTCGGCCGGCGGCAGCGCAAAGCAGGCCCGTAACCGTGAGCATCAGGCCATCATGCCGCTGCGGGGCAAGATTCTAAATACCTGGGAGACGGATCCGGGGGAGGTCCTTCGGTCACAGGAAGTTCATGATTTGTCCATCGCCATCGGCGTCGACCCTGGTTCGGACGACCTGTCGAAACTTCGGTACGGCAAGGTGATCATCCTCGCCGATGCCGACTCCGACGGGCTGCATATTGCCACTCTGCTATCCGCGCTGTTCCTCAAACACTTTCGACCGCTGGTCGAAGCCGGGCGCGTGTTCGTGGCCATGCCACCGCTGTATCGCATCGATGTCGGCAAGAAGACCTTCTACGCCCTGGATGCCGAAGAGCGTCGCGGGCTGCTCGCCAGAATCGAGGCTGAGAACATCAAGGGCAAGGTCAGCGAAACCCGGTTCAAGGGTCTGGGCGAAATGAATCCGCTGCAGCTACGCGAATCTACGATCGATCCCGATACCCGTCGGCTGGTGCAGCTCACCATCGATGACGCTGAAGCCACGGACGCCATCATGAACATGTTGCTGGGCAAAAAGCGCGCAGCTGATCGCAGGCAGTGGCTTGAGACCAAAGGCAACCTGGCCGAGGTCGAGGTTTAGCCGAGCAAGCCATGTTTTGACCCCCTGCCCTAATTCACTTTTTGCAGCCGGCTCCTCTGGTCTATTAGCGCTATGAACCAACAAACAGTGATCAAGCGAAGACTTCTGCTTCTGGGTCTGGGCGCGGCCGCTCCTGCATTCTGGCTGTCCGGATGCGGTGGAGAACCCGTTTCTGCCGACGCCCAAGCAGATCTGCCTTTCTCCCGACTGAGCCTGACCGAAGCCCAATGGCGGGAAATCCTGACCGAAGAGGAGTTCCGCGTGCTCCGTGACGAAGGCACCGAACGGGCCTTTACCAGCCCGTTGGATGCCGAGTATGCCGATGGCGTCTACATTTGTGCTGGGTGCAACCTGACCCTCTTTTCCAGCGAGCACAAGTATGACTCCGGCACAGGCTGGCCCAGCTTCTGGCAACCCATCACCGCAGACCACATCGGGACCAAAACCGATTACAAGCTGATCCTGCCCAGAACCGAATACCACTGCGCGCGCTGTGGCGGTCATCAAGGCCACGTCTTTGAAGATGGCCCGCAACCCACCGGTCAGCGCTGGTGCAACAACGGTGTCGCCCTTCGATTCATTCCGTCCGGAGAACCCTTGCCGGCACTACGGGTCGGAGTCTGAACCATGACCAGACCCAATCCATCACCCATGCAGACGATTGCCCGGCTTCTCAGCGCTGCACTTCTGGCTTTGATCGTACCCCTGGCCTCCGCCCAACCAAGCAGCGAACTCGCTAGAGCCACTTTTGCCGGCGGTTGCTTCTGGTGCATGGAACCGCCATACGACAAGCTCAACGGCGTCGTGGAAACCATCTCCGGGTTCAGCGGCGGTCACGTCGAAAATCCCAGCTACAACGCGGTGGTCAGAGGCGGCACTGGTCATCTGGAAGTCGTGCAGGTTGTCTACGACGCATCCATCATCAGCTATGAAGCATTGCTGGACGTCTTCTGGCGAAATATTGATCCTTTCCAGTCCGACGGGCAGTTCTGTGACCGCGGCCCCATGTACCGGTCCGCTATCTTTGTCAAAAACGACGCAGAGCGTCAGGCCGCCGAAGCCTCGCGCGATGCAGTCGCGGCTCTGGGACTGTCCGATCGCCCGGTCGACACTCGGATTCTTGACTTTGAAGCCTTTTATCCAGCCGAGGACTACCACCAGAACTACTACATCGAGAATTCGGTGCGCTATACCTATTACCGCTGGCGCTGCGGCAGGGATCAGCGGCTGGAAGAACTCTGGGGCCAAAACGCCTCCTGATTAAACCAACGGGGCGCAGATTTGTCCCAAGGCACATTGCAAAACGTTACGGAGAAAACCGGACTCATGACACGGGCCCTGATCTTTCTTTGCGCAGGTTTAGTTGCGCTTTCGTCTGCCGCCCCATCGTTCGCAGCCCCTTACGAAACCGATCGCATCAAGCACGTTACAACGGTTGAGGGAATCAGCGAGTACCGAGTCGACAACGGATTGCGCATCCTGCTGATGCCCGACCCCAGCCGGCCCACCGCAACGATCAACATCACCTACTTTGTCGGCTCGAAGCACGAAAGCTACGGCGAGACCGGGATGGCACACCTGCTTGAACACATGCTGTTTTTCGGCACGCCTGATCATCAGGACATCAAGGCCGAAATTTCCGAACGCGGCGGTTCGGCCAATGGCACGACGTGGTACGAGCGCACCAACTACTTCCAGACCTTGCCTGCCGGCCAGGAAAACCTGGAATGGGCGATCCGCATGGAAGCCGACCGCATGGTCAATTCAATCGTGGCGGCGGAAGATCTGGCCTCGGAAATGACCGTTGTCCGGAACGAATTTGAAATGGGCGAAAGCAACCCGATCAGCGTGCTCATGCAGCGGACCATGTCCACTGCCTACCTCTGGCACGGGTATGGCCGCTCCACGATCGGCGCTCGCTCCGATATTGAAAACGTGCCCATCGAGCGGCTGCATGCGTTCTACAAGCGTTACTACCAACCCGACAATGCCGTTCTCATTTTGTCGGGCAACGTGGAGCCTGAGGCGGCGCTGGCTATGGTGGAAGAGTACTTCGGCGCAATTCCAGCCCCCGATCGTAGCGGCGACATGCTGCTTTGGGAGACTTACACCCGCGACCCGATCCAGGATGGAGAACGTGCCATTACCGTGCGCCGGTCCGGCACGGTCAGAGCGATGATGGCCGCCTTTCACGTCCCTGCGGCCGCCCATGAGGATTTCGCGGCAATCGAAGTGTTGGCCCATCTGCTGGGTGATATGCCGTCCGGCAGAATGCAGAGCACGCTGATCGACACCGAACTGGCCACTCAGGTCGCTGCCTTCAGCCTGCGACTGCGGGAACCCTCGCTGCTGATGCTGTTCGCCCAGACCCGAGATGGTCAGGACATGGACGAGGTTGAGAACGCCATGCTCGGGACGCTGGCCGACCTGGAACAGAACCCGCCCACCGAAGAAGAAGTGCAGCGGGCCATCAACGCGCTGACCCGGAATCTGGAAATGACCTTGAACGACAGCGGTCGGGTCGGCATTCAGCTGAGTGAATGGGCAGCAGCCGGCGACTGGCGTCTGATGTTTCTGCACCGCGACCGACTCGAGCAGGTCACGGTGGACGACGTAATCCGGGTGGCTGACCACTACCTGCGCCGTGATAACCGGACTATCGGGCGGTTCATCCCGGAGTCACGTCCGCCGCGAGCCGAAATTCCTCAAGCGCCCGATCTCGATGTCCTGTTGGCTGACTACACCGGTCGCGAAGATCGGGTTATGGGAGAAGTTTTCGACCCAAGCCCCGAAAACATCGAAGAACGCCTGATCCGCTTCGAGCTCTCCAACGGCACGAAAGTCGCTTTGCTGCCCAAGCAGACCCGCGGTGAGCGCGTGTTCGGCCGGATTACCATGCGAACCGGAAACCTCGAGAGCCTGACGGGTCTGGGCGCGGTTCCTGGCATGACGGCCGGCATGCTCTCCAGAGGCACGGAAAACATGACTCGAGAAGCGATTCGCGACAGAATCAGCGAGCTTCAGTCGTCGTTAGGCGTCGGCGGTGCAGCCACCGTCAGCGCGAGCATGGAGACCCAGCGCGATCAGCTGTCTGCGGTGTTGGATGTCGCAGAAGAGATGCTGATGCGGCCCACGTTCCCCGCCGACGAACTTGACGAACTCAAACGCCAGCAGCTCACCGCCCTAGACGAGTCGCGCGATGACCCAGCGGCCGTGGCCGGCCAGATGTTGGGCCGCCATTTCAACACCTACCGGGAAGACCATCCGAGCTACGCTCCGGACTGGGAAGAACAGGCCGAACGGATCATGTCAGTTGAAAGCGATCAGTTGGCAAACTTCCATCGGACCCACTACGGCTTCGGTCCGGGCAGCACCATCAGCTTTGTGGGCGACTTTGATCCCGACCAGCTGCGGGCCGAACTGGAAGATCGATTCGGGCAATGGTCCTCCCCGACGCCGTTTGCACGGATTGACCGCACGCATACGCCGATCGATAGCGCTTCCCTCACCGCCCAGCTCGACGACAAGGCCAACGCGGTGCTGATTGGAAGAACAACCTTCCCCATGAACGACGAGCATCCGGACTATCCGGCCATCAGCTTGGCCGGTCACCTGATCGGCGGCGGCTTCCTGAATTCCCGATTGGCCGATCGAATCCGTGATCAGGAGGGGCTGAGCTATGGCGTGGGCGGGGGCTTCGGCGCATCCAGCCTGGATGAGGTTGCCAGCTTTCAGGCCTACGCCATGTTCGCACCGGAGAATCGAGACCGTCTGATCGAAGTCATGACCGAGGAGCTGAACCGGGTCATCGAGGAGGGCTTCGACGCAGACGAGATGGAGGCCGGCAGACGCGGCTATCTTCAGCAGCGCGAGATCCAGCGCAGCAATGACGCGAGCCTGGCCGGGATGATCAACAGCAACCTCTACCTGGGCCGCGATATGTTCCATCAGGCTCGATTTGAAGAGGCACTCTCGGCTCTATCTGTTGATGATGTCAACGAGGCGGTGCGGCGGCACTTCGATCCGGATCAAATCTCCACTGCGATCGCGGGAGACTTCGACGGCGATTAAGCCTGCAACTCAAGGTCAGAACGTCCCGGTCGCAAGGCCGGGATGTTGTTGACGAATCAGGGACTAGCGGGAAACCAATTGGCGTCTGGCCTGGCGCAGGCAACGAAGTGGGGATTGAGCAAAGTCTCGCGGGCGTTGTAGCGCAGCGGCTTCCCGGTCTCGGCATCCAGCACTCGGCCACCGGCCTGTTCGACCACGGCCTGGGCAGCACAGGTATCCCATTCACTCGTCGGGCCTAAGCGCGGGTAGACATCGGCGCTTCCATCAGCGATCAGACAGAGCTTCAGCGAGGATCCCATGCTCACCAGCTCAGCCGCCCCCAGACGCTGCACAAAAGCATCGACGGCCGGTGTGCTGTGCGAGCGACTGCCGACCACGCGCCACGACTGGCCTTCTTTTCGATCGACCACACGGATGGGCTGGGGGTCTTGATCACCCAGTTGTCGCCAGGCACCTTCGCCGGCTGCGGCAAAGTAGGCCTTCCCAAGCGCCGGCGCCAGCACTACGCCGAGCACCGGCTCATGGTCCTTGACCAAAGCCACGTTGACGGTGAACTCGTCGTTGCGCTTGAGAAACTCACGCGTGCCGTCAAGGGGGTCGACCACCCAGCAAGACTGCCAGTGCCGACGCTCGCTCCAAGGCGCGTGCCTGGATTCTTCCGAAAGAATGGGAATGTCCGGCGTCAACTCTGCCAAACGCTCAACCAGGATGGCATTGGCGGCGAGATCCGCGTTGGTCAGCGGACTGTCGTCAGCCTTGTGCTGGGTATTGAACCGATCCGGATTTGCATAAACCGCGAGAATCGCCTCACCAGCCTGATCCACGGCTGCGCGAACCTTCTGAAGTAGCGCGGCTAAATGCACGGTTGACTGGCGGGATAAACCCTTAGAAGTGGCCGGCGAGGCGCATATCGCGCAGGCGGCTTTCGGCCAGCCGGGCCAGCGTTGTTCCGGAATGGTCGGAACGGACTTGCTCGAGCGCGGCCCTCGCTTCAGTCCACTGGCGCAACTCAAAATGGCTGAAGCCGATCTTCAGCAAGGCATCGCCATCCTTGCTGCTGGCTGGATAACGCTGGCGCAGATCCTCAAAGAACCGAAGCGCGGTCTCGAAGTCGCGCGTCACGTAGTAGGTTTCAGCCAGCCAGTACAAGGCATTGGGTGAATAGCCAGACTCGGGGAAGCGATCGAGAAATGTGGAAAAACCTTCGGCCGCATCCGCGTAGCGCTGCTCACGCAAAGCCCTGAAAGCACGGTCATACGTCGTCTGCTCCGCCTCGGTCGGGGTTCCCAAGTCGCGCGGTGCGACGGTGGAAGCGCCTCCGGCGAGGGGCTCGACCTGCATGCCGGCATCGATTGGCGCACGAATTTCAGGAACATCTTCAACGACTGCTCCCGGCGCCGTGACACTTGGCACGTCGCCACCTGGAACCGGCATGGCAACGTTGTCGTCGACGGGGTCAACTCCGGACATCGGGGTGGTCTGCGCTGTCTGTCCCTGACCCAGCTGTTGCAGCCTTTGATCGAGATCCAGATACTGGTCGCGCTGGCGGCGCCGCAGGTTCTCAAGCTCGCGTTGCTGAGACTCGACCATGCCTCTCAGCTCGCGCACCTCTTCCAGCAACGCCTGCATCTGGTAGACCAGATTGCTGTTGTCCTGCGCCTGAACAGGCGCACTGGCGGCGGCCATCAGAACCGCCGCCAGGACCGTCTTGACCCATGTCGATCTGCGAACCATCAGCGGGCGGTGTAGACAATCTCCGCACGACGGTTACGCTGCCAGCAATCGTCTTCGCTGTTGCGACAAACCGGCCGCTCTTCGCCATAGCTCACGACTTCAATCTGGCTTCCGGAAACGCCGGCTGCCTGTAGCAGTTCCTCAACTGAGCTGCCGCGCCTTTCGCCGAGAGCCAGGTTGTACTCACGCGAACCGCGTTCATCGGCATGGCCTTCCAGGATCACCCGTGCACTGGAGTTGGCACGGATATAGGCTGCGTGCGCATCAATGATCGGCCGAAACTGAGCTTGGACGTTTGAGCGGTCAAACTCGAAGTAAATGGTGCGCTGGCTCAACAGGCTTTCGGGATTGTCGAGATTGCGCGCGTCGGTGAAATCACGCGGATCCACGCGATCAACTTCTTCAACGGGGGCTGGACGCTCCGGCGGTGGCTCCGGCGCCGTGGGCTCTTCCCGAACGTCTCGTGCACAGGCGGCCAGAAAGCCAGCCAGCATCACGAGGGAAACAAAACGAATAGCAGTCTTCATGAAATCTCCCGGATCCTGTCAAATGCAATGTTGGAGTTTAAAAATCAACGTAGTATTGGCGACCAGGCCGGCTCGCGGACATCGCCTTCGCTTGCGACCAGCCGCTGGCGAATTCGACCGTCGGCAGAAACCGCCGCCAGCACGCCGCGACCGTCTTCCCGAGCCCCGTACAACACCATGCTTCCGTTCGGCGCAAAGCTTGGCGACTCATCCAGCCGGCCATTGGATAATACACGCAATCGCTCCGTTTCGCGATCATGGATTGCAATGCGAAAATCGTTGTCACCATCGCTGTAGACCGTGGCCAGAAAACGCTCCTCCAGCCCAATCGAGGCCCGCGCATTGTACTGGCCTTCCCAGGTCACACGCTCTGCTTCTCCGCCGTTACTGTCCATGACATGGATCTGGGGCCGCCCCGCGCGATCCGAGGTGAAGTAGATCCGATCGCCATCCGGCGACCAGACCGGTTCGGTACTGATCGACCAGTGCCGGGTCAGTTGGCGTCGGGCACCCGTGTCCAGATCGATGATCCAGATATTGGGACTACCGCCTTGCGACAGGCTGACTGCGAGCCTGCGTCCATCCGGCGAAAAAGCCGGTGCCCCGTTGATCCCGCGGCTGGAGCTGACCACCTCCGTCTGGCCTGTAAAGAGATCCTGAACGATGATGTTCGATCGCCCGGTGGCAAAGGATACGTAGGCCAATCTCCGGCCATCGGGGGCCCATGTCGGCGACATGATGGGCTGGGTGTTCCTGACCACGGTCTGCGGGTTGAAGCCGTCCGCATCAGCCACCACCAGCTCGAACAATTCGTCCGGACCGCCGATATCGGTGACTACCACGTAGGCAATGCGGGTAGCGAAAGCACCCGGCACACCGATCAAGGCTTCATAGACGGCGTCGGTCACACGATGGGCACCGAAACGAAGATCGCCGGGAGCGACCGGAAGCGCCTGCGAAAGCAGAATCCTGCCGCTGTGCACGTCCAGCAGGTGATACTCGATCTCCTGACCGATACCGTCGGGGGCATCGAGCACACGGCCGATCAGGATATGGTCGACTTTCAACAGTCGCCAGGTTCCGAAGCGCACTTCAGGCGGACGCGTTGGACGCTCGATCATGGCATCTTCGGCCATTGGGTCAAAGAGACCGGAGCGAGCCAGATTCGCGCTGATGATCTCGTGGACTGCTTCGGCCGGCTGCGGCATTTCCGATTCCCAGGCAAACGGAACCACACCGATGGGCATGGCACCTTCGACGCCGTCGATGATCTCAATGCGCAGCTGGGCAGAGGCCAGCAACGGCAAAAAAATCAAACAAACCGCAAACAACAGCCGGATCGGACTAGCCATCGAAACGGAAGACAAAATCGATTTCTCTTTCAAAGACACTCTCATAACCTCGATAGGGTAGCTCACCGACTCGATTGACGGCAGCCACGATGGATCGGCGGGTGGCCTGATCGGCATTGCATGGGCGAACAATTTCGGCAGCAATAATCTCACCGCCCGGAATCTGGAACACCCGGACCGTGCACGCCACCCCGGGGTTAGTGGTCGGTGGTCGCGTCCAGTTTCGGGTGACCAAGGTCTGGATGGTGATCATGTATTCCTCGCGTAGCGTCGCCCGCCGGGCGTCGGCCTGCGCCTGTTCCTGGGCGAGGCGCAGGCGCTCAGCCTCTTCGCGTGCCCGCTGCTCGGCTTCCTGCGCTTCGCGCTGACGTGCGATCTCGGCCAGCCGGCGCTCCTGCTCTTCGCGCTCACGCTCGGCCGCTTCGCGCTGGGCCCTGAGCTCTGCCAACTCACGCATGCGTTCTTCCTCTTCGCGCCTGCGCTCTTCTTCAGCCAAACGACGCTGTTCTTCACGTCTGGCCTGCGCTTCGGCCTGCCGTTGAGCCTCCAGTTCCCGCTCACGGCGTTCGATTTCCTGCTGGCGGCGGGCTTCTTCGGCCGCCTCACGCTCGCGCTCTAGCCGCTGCTGCTCTTCAACCTGGCGACGGCGCTCGGCTTCCTGACGGGCCTGAAGTTCGGCCTGACGCTGCCGCTCCGCCTCCTCCCTGGCCTGTTGTGCCTGCTGCTCCCGCTCTTGCTCAGCGCGCCGCTCAGCCAGAATAGGCCCCATATCAACCAGCGTGACCTGCACCGGCGGCAGCTCGCGCTCGAAGGGCTCCCAGTTCCAGCTTCCCAAGGCGAGCACGCCAACCATCAGCAAGTGCACAGCTAGCGCCAGGCCCAGCGCCTGCAACTGTTCAAGAATCGCCTGTTTACGCGCTTGCGAGATCATCGCCGGGGCCAAGGCAACGGCTGCGTCATTCGGTCTGCTCGGGATCGCCCATCAGCCCAACCGAGGCCACGCCAGCCTGCTGCAGAACCACCATCGCGCTGTAGATGAACTGGTAAGGCACATCACGATCACCGCTCACAGTGACCTGAACTTCAGGGTTACGCGAGGCGATGGCCGCAACCGTTTCTCGCAGCGTCTCTCCATCGATCAGCTGAGGCGCATCACCGGTGTCCAGATAGAACTCACCGGTGCGTGTCACCGTCACGAGCAACGGATCGCCCTGATCTTCCATGGGCTCTGCCGCGCCAGTCGGCAATTCAACCTCAACCCCGAGATTCATCAACGGTGCCGTCACCATGAAAATGATGAGCAAGACCAGCATGACGTCGATATACGGCACAACGTTCATCTCTGACATGCGCTGACGCCGGCGGCGGACGTGAACTTCTGACACGCTCTTCAGCCCTGCTCTTGGAGTCGTCTTGCCTGACGGTGGAGAATGCCGGCGAACTCCTCTTTGAAGTTGTCGAAGTGCATCTCCAGCCGATCAACCTGCGAGGAAAACTTGTTGAAGGCGACCACCGCCGGGATGGCGGCGAACAAACCCATTGCGGTCGCGATCAAGGCCTCGGAAATCCCGGGTGCGACCATGGCAATCGTGGCCGAATGCGCACCGGCAAGACCCCGGAAGGAGTTCATGATTCCCCAGACTGTTCCGAATAGCCCGACGTAGGGACTGACCGAACCGACCGTGGCCAAAAAGCTCAGCTGGTTCTCCAGCCGCTCCAGTTCTCGAGTCAGCGCCACACGCATCGCACGTTGCGCACCGTTGCTCAGATGCTCGGCCGTTGCCTGGCGGTCCTCACGGAGACGGGAAAACTCACGGAACCCAGCCTCGAAGATGGCCTCAACCCCCTCACGGCCGGCCCGCTGCGCGGCCACGCTGTCGTAGAGCTTGCTCAGATCCGCCCCGGACCAGAACTTCTCCTCGAACTCCTTGGCCCGCTTTTCAGCCCTTGCCAGTTCCTGGCGCTTGCGAAAGATCACCATCCAGGACAGGATCGAGGCCGCGACCAGAGCCAGCATCACACCCTGGACCAGCAGGCTGGCCTCCATGATCAATTCCCAGACCTGCAGTTGTTCACTCGTTTGCATAGGCGCTTCGCTTTTCTTCAAATTGTTGTATGGCGGCCCTGAGGGACCGCGGAATCCGGGTCGGCCGAAAGCTTTCCGCATTAAGACAGGCAATGCCCACCTGTCCGCTGGCCAGCAACTGCCCGTCCGCGCGCTCTACCCGCTGCGTGATTCGCATGGAGGCGGCTCGAAGCTCTTCGACGGCAACATCGACCGCAAGTTCATCTTCAAGTCGGGCCGGCTGGTGAAAATCCAGCTGCACGGAGGTCACGACAAACAGGCACGCCTCCCGCCGGCGCATTTCTGTTTGAGGAAACCCCAGCGCCAGCAGCCAGTCGGATCGGGCGCGCTCCATAAAGTTGAGGTAACGGCTGTGATAAACCACCCCGCCGGCGTCGGTGTGTTCCCAATAGACCCGATACCGCCAACTGGTCGGCATCAAAGTCATGATGTCTGGCTGTCGTTCGAGCCGAACAAATCCCCCATCGGCGCTTCCGGTGGATTGAGCCCGAAGTGCCGCCAGGCCCGCGCTGTGGCCATGCGTCCGCGTGCCGTTCGCACCAGATACCCCTCCTGAATAAGGTACGGCTCGATCACATCCTCCAGTGTCCCGCGCTCCTCTGACAGCGAGGCCGACAGGCTCTCCACGCCGACCGGGCCGCCGCCAAAATGCTCGATCAATACCTTGAGCATGCGCCGGTCCATGGTGTCGAACCCCCGCTGATCGACCTGCATCATCTCAAGCGCATCGGCAGCCACCTGGCCGGTGATGTGACCATCCGCCCGCACTTGCGCGAAATCCCTGACCCGGCGAAGCAGCCGGTTGGCGATTCGGGGGGTGCCGCGCGAGCGTCGGGCAATTTCTCCCGCTCCTTTGGCATCTGCTCCGATGTCCAGAATCCCGGCTGAACGAGTCACGATTCTGGCCAGATCATCGACCCCATAGAACTCAAGGCGCTCGACGATACCGAAGCGATCGCGCAGCGGTGAGGTGAGCAGTCCTGCCCGAGTCGTCGCGCCAACCAGCGTAAAACGTGGCAAGTCCAACTGGATGGAGCGCGCGGCTGGCCCCTCGCCGATGATGATGTCGATCCGGTAGTCCTCCATGGCCGGGTAGAGAACCTCTTCGACCACGGGACTCAGTCGGTGGATTTCATCAATGAACAGGACATCTCCGGGCTCCAGATTGGTCAGAAGCGCGGCCAGATCGCCAGCACGCTCAAGCACCGGCCCGGAGGTCTGGCGCAGATTCGTGCCCATCTCGGCAGCAATGACGTTGGCCAGGGTGGTCTTTCCGAGACCCGGCGGCCCAAAAATCAGAACATGATCCAGCGCCTCATGACGAGCGCGGGCTGATTCGAGGTAAATACCGAGGCGCTCCTTCATCACAGGCTGTCCGATGTATTCAGCCAGCCTCGCCGGACGCAGGCTTTCCTCGATTCTCGCCTCTTCCGTGGTGGCTTCGGCGTCGATCAGGCGTTCGCTATCCACGGGACTGGCCCTGCATCTTCTGTTTCAAGGCTTCGCGGATCAGCGCTTCGGCCGGCTGATCGGGCGCTTCTACTGAGCGCACCATCTTCAGTGCTTCAGCCGCCGAATACCCCAGCGCCGTCAGCGCAGCCCGGGCTTCAGCCGCGGCGTCCGGCGCAACGCCTGCTGCCGTCTGACTGGATGGCAGGTCGCTCAAGCGCCCACGCATTTCCAGAACCAGCCGTTCTGCCGTCTTCTTGCCGATACCGGGCAGGCGGGTCAGGGCCTGCGCGTCACCCGCCTCGACCATCAGAGCAAAATCCTGACTGCTGACGCCGGATAGGATCGCCAGCGCCAGTCTTGGGCCAACACCGGAAACTTTGAGCAGCGCGCGAAACAATTCGCGATCCGCTGCATCGACGAATCCGTAGAGCGTATGTGCGTCTTCCCGGACGATCAGCTGGGTCAGCAAGGTCACCGGCTGGCCCGTCGCAGGCAGACGGTCGAAAACCGATAACGGAGCCTCGACTTCATAGCCCACTCCGCCCACGTCGACAAGGAGCACAGGCGGATGGCGCTCAAGCAGCGTACCGTGCAGCCGCGCGATCATTTCAACGCCATGCCGGCAGGCAGCCGTGCGAGGGTCTGGGCAGTGTGCAGATGACATAGCGCGACGGCCAGCGCGTCGGCAGCATCTTCCGCCGGAGCTTCGGCCAGTTTTAACAGTACTCGAATCATATGCTGCACCTGCTCCTTGCCCGCACCGCCTCGACCCACAATCGCCTGCTTGATGGCTCTGGGCGCGTATTCATGGACTGTCAGCCCGCAGGATACGGCCGCGCAAACTGCCGCACCGCGGGCTTGCCCCAGCTTGATCGCTGCCTGCGGATTACGGCTCATGAAAACGGTCTCCACGGCAGCAATATCAGGTTGAAACTGCTCGATCAACTTCTGAACGCGGGAAAAAATCTCGCCCAGCCGCTCCGGCATCGGACCACCGCCCAAGCGCACCGATTCGGCGTGCACCAGCGTCTCGCCGTCGATAATGCCGACACCGGTGATGCGCGACCCCGGATCGAGACCAATGATTCTCATCCGGACTGGCAGGCCCGCTCAGTCATCGTAGGCTTCAGCAGGGATGTCGGCGTTCGACCAGACGTCCTGGGTGTCATCGAGATCCTCCAGCATGTCCAGGAACTTGAGCACCGTTCGACCGGTATCGAGGTCAACCTCGACCAGTGTAGTCGCGCGCTGGGTCACTTCAGCTTCGGCGAAGGCAAGCCCTGCCCCGGACAGCGCGTTGCGCACCGCTTCAAAATCCTCCGGCGCGGTCAACACTTCGATGCTGCCGTCGTCGTCGCTGACGATGTCTTCAGCGCCAGCGTCCAGTGCTGCTTCCATCACGGCTTCTTCGCCGGTACCGGGCGCAAAGCTGATGACGCCTTTCTTTTCGAAGAGGTAGGAGACCGACCCGTCGGTGCCGAGATTGCCGCCGTACTTGGTGAATGCGTGACGCACCTCGGCCACGGTACGGTTGCGGTTGTCGGTCAAGCAGTCGACCATCACCGCGACGCCGCCGGGCGCATACCCTTCGTAACGCAATTCCTCATACGCTGCGCCCTCCAACTCACCAGTGGCTTTCTTGATGGCACGCTCGATATTGTCCTTGGGCACGTTGGCCGCGTTGGCCTTGTCCATGGCCAGCCGCAGGCGCGGATTGGCCTCGGGGTCACCCCCGCCTTCGCGGGCAGCCACGCTGATTTCGCGGATTAGTCGGGTAAAAATCTTGCCGCGTTTGGCATCTTGGGCCTTTTTGCGGTGCTGAATATTGGCCCATTTGCTGTGACCGGCCATCGGATGTCTTTCCCTGCTGGAAGTTAGCCCCGCATTTTAGCGCATGACCCGTTGCAGACCCGCGCGGAAGTTGGCCCATGAGGCCTGTTCAGTGTCCAGTCAGGCAAACGCGCTACACTTCACCAAACCAGATTAAAGGTATGGGAGATACCGCAATGCGTCTAGCAGCCCTTCTTCTTGGCCTAGCGATGGCCGGCAACGTGAGTGCCACCGGCGAAATCAATGTTCTGACCGACCTGTATTCTCCGTTCCCACCGGGGTGCGTTGGTCTGGAACTTCCAAATGCACCCTCATCAAACGACAATGTGATGTGGGACACCATTGAACGTGCGCCCGGTATCGGCAGCTCTTCGGCCAACTCTGACGTACGCGTTCAGATCTGGCGGGTTGGCTGCGCTGACGATGGATACTCCGTGGTCATGGTCCGGTTGACGAATCAAAGCGAGAATGAAGTTCTGATCCCGCAAATTTTCGTCGACACCGAAACCAAAGACGGGCTGTTGTGGCATGACGCCCAACTAATCACAAATCCGGCTGTTGGCAATATCAGCGCCGCGGGCAGTATCATGCCGGCCACCGGGAGAACCTTCATGCTGGGCGTCGAACCCCTGTCTTTGTTCGACAATGAAACGATATTCACCCCTAGTGACTACAACGACGAGTTCCTTCTCGAGCTTTTCTGGGGCGCCTACTCGCCCGGCGTTCAGAACCCGCAACTATTTCCGATCTTTCCATACGAGCCGGCACTTGATCCTCCCCAGTTCGCATTACCATTGCTACACGGTCGAATGAGCGGCTCATATACCGTGCCGGGCAAAGCGGCCACCGGGCTCTTCCTCAACGTTGCCGAGCTGGCCGATGACACCAACTTCATCTTCGCGGTCTTTTTCACCTACTTAAATGGCGCGCCGGTTTGGGTCGTAGGCAACACGCCTGGCATTGAACCGGGCGCAGATCTCGTGGAGATTGACATGCAACTCATTGAAGGGGGACGCTTCTTTACCGATCCCGGCTCTTTCACTGATGCCGACACCAACCGGGAGACGATCGGTACGATGCAGATTGAAGTTCTGGACTGCAACACCCTGCTTCTTGACTATGACTTTGCCAGCAGTGGCCTTGGCGTTGGAAGCCTCACCGTCGATCGGCTGGCGCGGATTGCCGGTTACGACTGCAATCCTTGGCAGTAGTCGATCGAAACTCAGGCGCCGTGGTCAAAGCGACCGCGGCGCAGAAATTCTGCGACGATGGAGGCCGCCTGACCAGAAAGGGCCAAGCCGGTGTGGGATTGGGGAATCTCGATAGAGTCGGCAGCGCCCGGCAGCTGCGTTTCAGACACGGCAATCGTCCCGTCATGCGGTAACGGGAGCTTTTCGATCAGGCGTCCCAACCCGATGGACCGGGTTCCAGCCACCACGCCGACCTCCCGCCCGGACGGGGCGTGTGAATATCCGTGCTCCAGCGCCGTCCGTGCCTGACCGACAAAGGGCCTGGCCAGCTTTAACCGAGTGATCTTGACCGCCGCTGCCGATCCCCGCACCGGTGAACCCAGCACAACCACACGCCCAGGCGGCAACCCCGTCCACTCATCGAACATCCGCAAAATGACCAGCCCACCCAGGCTGTGTCCGACGAAGTGCAGTTGGTCAGCCTGCAGGGCCTTCGCAAAGTCAAACAACGCCCTTGCGTTCTCAGACAATGACTGACGCACGGTCGGATAGGAAAAGTGGTGCGTTTCGAACCCAACCCGACCTAAGCGCCGCGCCATCAGCGCCAGACTGACCGCGCCATACCAAAGCCCATGGACCAGCACCACCGGCGCTCGGCCGGTGTTGTCTGATCCGGCTGCTGTCATTATTTCTGGGGCTTGAGCTGAACCGCCAGCTCGTCGAGCTGTTCGACATCCACGGACGATGGCGCGCCGGTCAGCGGACAACCCGCTGTGGTGGTCTTGGGGAACGCGATGACCTCGCGAATCGAGTCTTCGCCAGCCATCAAAGCGGCGATCCGATCCACGCCGAAGGCAATCCCACCGTGCGGTGGACAACCGTAACGCAGCGCCTCGAGCAGGAACCCGAACCGCTGGCGGGCCTCGGTCTCGTCAATTCCGAGCAGATCGAATACGGTTTGCTGAAGCTCAGGCCGATGGATACGAATCGAGCCGCCGCCAACCTCGCTTCCATTCAGAACCATGTCGTAGGCGCGCGATATTGCTCGCGTGGGATCCTGCCGAAGTTCCTCCGGCGCCGCGACCGCAGGTGCGGTGAACGGGTGGTGGAGGGCATAGAAACGCTGATCATCGGAGTCGAACTCAAACATCGGGAAGTCGACCACCCATAGCGGGCGCCAGCCGGGCTCGACCAGATTCAGGTCATGGCCCAGCTTCAGACGCAGGGCGCCCATGAAGGCGTTGACCACCGGTTTCTTGTCAGCACCAAAGAACAACAGATCGCCGGCTGTTGCGGAGGACGCTTTGAGAATTTCCGTTACGGCTTCAGCGGTCAGGAACTTGGCAATCGGCGACTGCACGCCCTCCAGACCCTTTTCAGGATCGTTGACCTTCATCCAGGCCAGACCCTTGGCACCATAACGGCCTGCATACGCAGCGTACTCATCAATCTGTTTACGCGACAGGCCGGATGCACCGGGCGCGTTGATCACGACCACTCGACTGTCGGGATCGTTTGCAGGTCCGGAGAAAACCTTGAACTCAACATCACGAACCGCATCGCAGATCGTGGCCAGCTCCAGCGGAATGCGCAAGTCAGGCTTGTCCGAACCAAAACGGCGCATGGCTTCGGCCCAGCTCATACGCGGAAACGGTCCGGGCAGCTCAACATCGAGAACCTGACGAAAGACCGAGCGGATCATGCCTTCGGCAATCGACTGCACGTCCTGCTCATCGACAAAGGCCATTTCCAGATCAAGCTGGGTGAACTCCGGCTGGCGATCCGCGCGAAGGTCTTCATCCCGGAAACAACGGGCGATCTGGTAGTAGCGGTCCATGCCGCCCATCATCAACAGCTGCTTGAACAGCTGCGGCGACTGCGGCAGCGCAAAGAACCGGCGCGGCTGGGCGCGGCTGGGCACCAGATAATCCCGCGCCCCTTCCGGCGTGGCCCGGGTCAGGATCGGCGTTTCGATATCGAGGAAATCGTGCCCGTCCAGAAACTCGCGGATGGCCCGGGTCAGCCGGGTGCGCAAACGCAGGTTGCGCTGCATGCGCTCGCGCCGAAGATCCAGATAACGATACTTCAGGCGAACCTCTTCGCCGTCTTCGTCGCTCATCAGCAGCGGCAGCGGTGCGCTGGCGTTGAGGACTTCCACGGTATCAGCCACCAGCTCGACCTTGCCAGTCACCATGTCGGGGTTCCACTGGCTTTCCGGCCGCAGTCTGACCTGACCACTGACCCGAATGCAGAACTCATTGCGAAGCGTCTCGGCGACTTTGAAGGCAGCCGTATTTTCCGGTTCGACCACAACCTGCAAAACACCCGCATGGTCCCGCAGGCCGATGAAGATCAGGCCGCCGAGGTCACGAGCGCGGGAAACCCAGCCGCACAGCATGACCTTTTCGCCGTTGAGGTTCTCAGAGACATGCCCGCACAAATGGGTTCGCATAGGGTTCAGGCTGCCTTGTCCGCTGAAGGCTTGGCAGCCTTGGTCTCAGTCTTCTTCTCGCTTTTGCCCGAGTCAGGCTTGCTATCCGACTTGGTATCGGACTTGCCGCCGTCGCCACTGTCGGTCTTCTTGGCGTCGCTGGAATCACCGGCCAGGTTCCGCTTGCCGTCTTTCTTGAAGTCAGTCTCGTACCAGCCGCCACCTTTGAGGCGGAAACCGGCAGCGGAGATCAGCTTGCTCAGGCTCGGTTCACCGCAGGCCGGACAGTCGACCAAGGGCGCGTCGGACAGTTTCTGCAGCTTTTCCAGCTCATGGCCGCAGGACTGACAGCGGTATTCATAAATCGGCATCGTTTAAATCCCCATCAAGTGGAACAAGCTGTTCGGCAACCCGAACGTCCATACAGGTAGGGGCGTCCGAGACGAAATTCGAGGTCCGCAGCTCGTTATTCTGCCAGAAAGGCCGCGCTCAGCCTCGGCTATGATGCCCATATGCCTTTGCACACCGCGCCTTCCGAGCTCACCGAAGCCCTTGCTGACTGGTTGGAGACGGTCGACTTTTCCAGTGGAGAAGCACTGGGCAACAGCAATCAGGGGGAAGTTCGCCGGTTTCGGTTCAAGAACCTGGACCTGGCCATCAAAGCACCAAAAGGCTCAGGCCCCGCTGGCTGGTTAAGTCTCCAGTCTCTGCGGCGCGAGCATCGAACCTACGGCCGCCTGAATGGCCTTCAAGGGTTTCCGCGCTGCCACGGCCTTTACCACAACCGCTATCTGGTCCTCGACTACATCGATGGCTGCGGCTTTCGGCATGCCGCGCCCGCCAATCGGGAGGCTTTCTTTGCGCAATTGCTTGACAGCATTCAGGCCATGCACGACCAAGGCGTTGCCCACGGGGACTTGAAACGCAAGGACAATCTTCGGGTTGACCGTGAGGGAAAGCCGTTCATCATCGATTTGGGGACGGCGGTTCTTCGAAAGCCCGGTAGCGCACCAGTCAACCGGGCATTGTTCAAGTTCATCGCGCAAACCGATTTGAATGCCTGGGTCAAACTCAAGCATGGTCGCTACCATGACCTCCCGGCCGCCGACCAAGAACTGCTGCGGCGCTCGTGGCTGGAGCGGGGACTGAGTCGCTGGTGGCCGGGCCGCCGCTAAAATGTGACTTCAGCGTTTTCGCTCTACCCTTTCCAGGCCTTTGCCAAGCGCTGCAGGCCCTCGTCAATACTGACCTTCGGCTCATAGCCCAAATCAGACCGCGCAGCGCCCAAGTCATACCAGTGCGCTGTGGCCAGATGCTCAACGACAAACCGCGACAATGGCGGATCACTCTTTCGCCCGGTCATGCGCCAGACTCCCTCTAC
>JAZBPR010000025.1:0-25343 GCA_036351735.1 Wenzhouxiangella sp.
CAGCGTCATCTTCGGCGTCATCTTCGGCGTCATCTTCGGCGTCATCTTCGGCG
Organism: Wenzhouxiangella sp.; assembly: GCA_036351735.1. Taxonomy (GTDB): domain Bacteria; phylum Pseudomonadota; class Gammaproteobacteria; order Xanthomonadales; family Wenzhouxiangellaceae; genus Wenzhouxiangella. The sequence continues at coordinate 54 of JAZBPR010000025.1, forward strand.
TCATCTTCGGCGTCCTCCTCGGCGTCGTCCTCTGCGTCGTCCTCAGCGTCATCCTCAGCGTCGTCCTCTGCGTCGTCCTCTGCGTCGTCCTCAGCGTCATCCTCTGCATCGTCCTCAGGATCGTCTTCTACATCATCATCGAGCAGGCTCGAGCTGGAAATCGCACTGGTGAGATAAATCGCCACGGCGCTTGAGTGGCTGACTTCTGCTGCAGGTCGGTGTGAGATCAGTCCGGCCAATGCCAAGAAGATGATCAGATGTTTCGGGAGGTCAAGAAGGAAGTTTTTCATCGAACCAAGGGTTCCTGGATAAAAAAACCCCACCCGAGTTCTCAGGTGGGGTCGAAGCAGAGCTTGCCAAAATCAGATGGACCAGATTTTGAACTCGCTCTAAGTGCATCACGGTGTTTCGCTTATTTCCAGCAATGTTCCATGCGGCTGGGGGCATCGACTGATGAATAAGCCAAATTACACATCGCCGTCGTCGTCTTCGTCGGTCTCATCATCATCACCGTCATCTTCATCGTCACCCGTAGCGTCGTCTTCACCGTCGTCATCTTCGTCGCCATCGGTCGTATCTTCATCATCGTTGGTGACGTCGTCGTCGCCGTCGTCATTAGTGGCATCGTCGTCATCATTGGTGACATCATCATCGCCGTCGTCGTTGGTGGCATCGTCGTCGTCATTGGTGACGTCGTCATCGCCATCATCGTTGGTGGCATCATCGTCATCGTTGGTGACGTCGTCTTCATCATCCATGGTGACGTCATCATCGGCGTCTTCGGTGGTCATGTCATCATCATCATCAGGCACGCCCTCGATCGGGAACTGAGCTGACAGGAAAACACTACCATCTTTCTCAACTGTGATGAATTGGCCGCGAGGATCGAAGTCGAGGAAGAGTTTGCCAGACTCAGCAGGGTTGCTGAATTCCAGCTCTCCCTCTGTATCGTCGCCGTAGCTAATGACCTCGAGCTCAAAGTCGCTCTCGCCAATCATCAACGTGTAGGTTCCGATCTCCAGATCTTCAACCTCGACTTCAAATTCAACGCGATTTGGATAGATATCTAGGGACAGATCGCCATAGGCATCAGGATCCAATCCTGTATTGTCAAAATCGATGTCGATATCGTATTGCCCGAAATCCAGAGATGGACCAGACGGGCCGTCGCTGGAATCTGTCTCTGGGCCCAATTCAGGATCCAATACTCCGCTGAACAGCACCGTTGAGCCGTCGGTGATTTCGATCAGCTTGCCTAACGGCTCGAAGTTAAGCGTGAACTCATCATCATCGCGCGGGCTTGAAAACTCAATGTACCCTTCGGTATCGTCGTCATCCCATTCGACCCGGATGGTCCCGCGTTCTACTTCGTCGACCAAAAGCGTATAGTCGCCCTCCGGCACACCTTCGAGCTCGACTTCAAATTCAACACGTCCTGGGCGTGACTCATATTCAGCCTTGGCTTTTGCATCGCGGTAAGGGCTGTCATTCAGTAGCGCGACCTTGAAGTCCAGCACCGGCTCGTCGCCACTGCGGTTATCTGCCAGCGATGCCGAGCAGGATGCGCCAGCCGACTTGGTCAGACGCTGGATGTTCATCTCTCCCCAGCCAAACTGGGGGTCGTCGCTTTCCCAGGTGACTGAGCCGCTGTTGCAGTCCTCAAAGGTCAGCGTTACGGAACCGAACGGCTGCATTTCGACATCGTCCGGATTGAAAGCAGGCCCAAACCTCGCCCCTTTCGGTCGCAGCATATCCATGGTCACTTTGTTGCCGACGATTCGATTATTGCCAATCAGCCAGACCTGGTTGCCGTCAGCATCGTAGGTGAACCACAACGCCAGGGCTTCGCCGTTGGGCAGGACCTGAAGCTGAAATCCCTGTCCGTCGGTCTCCGGGTTGTACCAGTTGCCGGTAAAGCCGCCGGTCAGCATAGTGGCGTTGGCTGTCGCTAGCGGCATGGTGCAGGCCAGTCCCGTCAGGGCCAAGGTTTTGAATTTTTTCATCACTTCCTCCAAAATTATGATCGTTTTGCCAATGGGGTTTCAGCAGCAATCAGCCGTGAATAGCTGATTTGCTGTGTAAACGAAACAGACCGGCTTTCTATTCCCAAAAAAAACGATTTTTTTGCTCTATCCGAGTCTGATGTCGGACTGTTGGCGCCTAAGGTGATGTTTTGAAGGGCTCGTTTTGGCGCCAGATGAGTTAGAAGATCGGCCTTGTCAAACAGCCACGCTAGCGATTTCGAGTCTTTTTGAAGTCGTTGCCCCAGCATTTTTAAGCGATTGGTGACTCATCAAGACTCTTCTTCATGACCGGGAGATTAGTCTTTCGGCCTATCATGCGATCACTATTTTGGGTTGAGTCGAACATGCCGACAAAAAGCGGTAAGCCAGACCGGACGCAGGCTTGGCGGGTGATGATGGACCGGTATGATTTCTTTGGCATTCTGGCCAAAACCGAGTCTCTTGACGAAAGTTCAGACGAAGGCGCCTGGCTATATCGGGGAAAGGCGCTAGAGGCGCTGTGCAGGATTGAGCAGGCAGCGATCGTCTATGCTGCCGGTTTGCAATTTTTTCCGGACAGCATGCAACTTCATCTGGCTCTCGGTCAGTTGGAGATTCAGCGAGGCCGGCTCAGGCAGGCTTTAAAGCTGCTTCGCAGGGGCTGTGATCTGGAGCCGAACAATCTCAACTGTTATACCGCCCGTCTGAACCTCGAAAGCCTGGACCCGGATGGGCCAGAAGCAGCCCGCATGCTTGTTCGGGCGCTGGATGGGCGGAAAAGTGCTGCTTCGCGGGCGAGAGCCCTGTTCTTTCTTGGTCAGATTCATGTGGAAGCGAAGCGGGATCGTATCGGGTTCGCCTACTATCAAGCAGGAAACGCACTGGCAGCGAAATCTATCGACCCGTCCAGACGCGAATATCCACTGCCCAAGCACCTCCTGCGTTTGTCGAGCGCCGATTTTGAGAACGGCGACCCGAATGTGCCCGAGTGCAAAGCCATCGTTGTGGCCGGAATGCCCCGATCGGGCAAAACTATGGTCGAGAGCATGCTATCGGAGCATCCCGCTATCTTTCCGGCCGGAGAATATGCCGGCCTCCGGCGCGCCCTGGTCAAGCTCGACAAGAAGCGGCTTTTTGGAGATCTCAAGAATCTAGCAAGTTCAGGCAGATCCCCTTTCGCAGAGGCTTATGCGAAACACCCTCTGACTGGAGAAGGCGGTCACTGGCTCGTAGACAGTTCTCCGGCAAACCTGACCCGGCTTGGCTATTTTGGATTCCTCCACCCTGATACGCCGGTGGTGATGTGCCGACGTCGGGCGCTGGATCTTGGCGTTTCCTTGTATTTCAAGAAATTCAAGTCCGGGCACGGCTACACCTACGGGCTTGAGAGCATCGGGCGGGCCATAGCGCTGACCGAGCGACTGATTGATCACTGGTGCTCTGTATTGCCGAATCCGGTGCTGGTCGTGGACTATGAAGATCTGGTTTCTGACCCCGGTGGAGCCCGTAGCGCGCTTTTCGCGCATCTAGGGCTGGAGGCGCCCGCCCGCGTCGAGCAAAAGAGCACGGAAGAGGACTGGAGGATTTTCCCCAGCCGATCCCCAGGCCCGGGAACACCGATCAGTCCCGCTTTGATCGGGTTCTCCGACCGATTTGAGGCCGAGCTGGCGCCGATGATTTCGGCCTATCGGCAGATGAAGGCGCGCTTGCTGGACTGATGGCGGAGGCGCGGACGGCTGACACTGGGTCAGGAATTGATTACCATTCGGGGCAGTTGATGTTTTGCAGGCTGGCATGGTTGCCATGCCGCCAAAAGAGATTGAAATGATCGACCCGGACGGTTTTCGCCCCAACGTGGGCATTGTGCTGGCCAGGGAGGACGGTCGAGTGTTCTGGGCGCGCCGCGCAGGGCAGAACGGTTGGCAGTTCCCGCAGGGTGGCATGAACACGGATGAAACCCCGATCGAGGCGATGTATCGGGAGCTTGCTGAGGAAACAGGCTTGTTGCCTGAGCACGTGCGTGTCCTGGGGGCCACGCCGGGCTGGTTACGTTATCGACTGCCGAGACGTTATCGCCGTAAACACCAGAGACCGGTTTGTATTGGCCAGAAGCAGGTGTGGTTCCTGCTGCACTTTCTTGCCGACGATGATGTTTTTCAGCTGGATGCCATGGAACGTCCTGAGTTCGATCATTTCCGCTGGGTTGATTTCTGGTATCCCGCCAAGCATGTCATTTCTTTCAAGCGCAGGGTTTATGCTCGTGCGCTAAAGCACCTTGAGCCACTGCTGCCGACCGCCCCAGAATCGCTGGATTCTGGCGAGTAGACAGCGTTTATTTTTGATTCGGGTCTGGAGTAGCTCGCAGCCATGGATTTGATCGGTGCCGCCATCCTGCTGTTCGTGATCATGGACCCGCTCGGCAACATTCCGATTTTTCTCGCTGTCCTCGACAAGGTGCCAGAGCAACGCCGCTATCGCGTGTTGGTCCGGGAACTGTTGCTGGCGTTGATCTTGCTGCTACTGTTTTTGTACGTTGGCAAGTACGTGATGGCGTTTCTGGGCTTGAGCGAGGCCTCGGTGGGTGTGGCCGGCGGCATTATCCTGTTTCTGATCGCCCTGAAAATGATCTTCCCTGTTCCCCGTTCCAGCCGGGACGAATACGATGATGACCATGACGAGCCGTTTCTGGTGCCTCTCGCCGTGCCCATGATTGCCGGGCCCAGCGCGATGGCGATCCTCCTGCTATTGGCGACCAAGGAGCCCGGCCGTCTGGGCATCTGGACGCTGGCGGTCTTGCTTGCCTGGGCGGCTACAGCGCTGATCTTGCTGGCAGCACCGTTGCTGAAGAGAGTGCTCGGTGAGCGTGGGCTGATCGCGACCGAACGCCTGATGGGTATGCTCCTGGTCGCGATTTCAGTCCAGATGTTTCTTGAGGGCGTCAGTCGGTTTCTTGGTGTCAGCGCGAACGGATGATGTCGAGACAACTGCTGAATCTGCGCTACGTCACTGCCGAGGAAAGAGTTGAGGTGGTTGAGTGGCTCGAGCGCGAGCGGCTTGATTATTACCTGACACCACCAGGCCCATTTGGCATATCAGCCGGCGGTATCTGGCTTCGGCACGAAGAAGACTATCCTCGTGCCAAGGCGTTGATGGACCGGTACCAGGCTGAGCGTAGCCAGCGCGTGCGGCAGGAGCTGGAACAGGCTCGAAGAGAAGGTCGGGCTGAAACCTTCTGGAGCCTACTGAAACGCCGGCCCTTGCGGACCGGCGTGTACATCTGTGCTGCAGTTTTTATCCTGATGGTCTTGTTTGCGCCCGTCGTTCAACTCGCCCGAAGCGGTTGAGCGTCTGACCGGCCCCTACGATCAGGCTTGATCGAGGTGGTCGGCGATTCGAATCGACGGTTCAGCCAGATACCGGCGATGAGCGCAATGATCAGCGGCCCGAACCAGGCAAGATTCTGAACGATCCCCATATCCAGATTAGGAAACAGACGGTTCAGCCCGATCTGAAAGAAGGCGATATGGGTCGCCGTGCCGTTGGCGATCATCGCGCCGGCATGCTCTCTTAGCCACCAGTTCGTCGCAGGACCAGAAACCTGCCGCAGGGCCCGGATTCGCTTGATGGTCACGACCAGAAGAACGGGGCCGAGCAGACCAAAGCCAACAAGAATCCATGCTTGTCGGCTCAGGCCCAGCAACATCACGGCCACACCGGAGACGCTGACCGCAGAGACCAGAACCCGGAGATCCAGCCCGAAGTACCTTTCAGGCGATGTGCGGAACCGGATTGCGGCCAGGGTATTTCGGCAGCTCAATGCAATCAGAATGGTGAGATAGGCCAAAAACACCGCGGTGATGGTGTGGCCGCGGAGCCAAGTCAAGCCCACTAGCGGAAGCGAGGTGATCAGGATGATCCCCATTGCCACGAGATAGGCTTGTCCGATGCGGCGATGTATGGCGGTGCCCTTACGCATCAAGGCTGCGATCCAGAACAGGCTCAGCGCGGCAGTCCCGGCAGCCACGTGGGGGAAAACAAACAGCGAGAAAAAATCGGTCAGCGTCATCTCATGTCTCCTTGGGTCAGTGCCTGAGCACAGTGTCCATTTCAAGCGCTGAAGATTGAGGTGCCAAAAGTCAGCTGATCCGGGTGCCGAAAGTCATGAATTTCGCGTCACGCCCTTGTTCAACAGGCTGGCTCGGTTTATACAAGAGTCATGAGAACTTCTATTGGGCCGGACTGGTCGCAGCTGAATCACCCGCTGGCATGGGCCGCTTACCTGGCCATAGCAGGCGTCTACGTTTCGGTAACCGGTCTGTTTGGTCTTCCTGGAGACGGATTGGGATGGGCGGGGCAGCTTTGCCTGCTCGGCTTCGCGCTGATTTGGCTGGTTATGATGATTGCAGATCGTGACAGTCAACGATCGGTCTCGATTGTGGCTCTCGTCGGGCTTGCAGCGTGCGCGTTTGGATTGTTGTTGCTAGGACGCTCCAATACCGGGCCCATCCTGCTGGTTCTCGTGGCCATCATGACTGTCTCGGTGCTTCGCCCTCGATCCGCCGTGCTTGCGTTGCTCGTTGCCAATCTGGCGTTTGCCCTTATCCTTCGATATCGCTGGGGCTGGCAGTGGAACTGGGCTCTGACTCAAGTGATGACCTTTGGCGCTTTCCAAGCCTTCGCCTCACTCATTATTTATTATGCAAACCGTGCAGAAGCTGCGGCAGAAGAGCTTCGCGAGGTCAACGCCAATCTGATGGCAACCAGAAGCCTGCTCAGCGAGACGGCCCGGGATCAGGAGCGTTTGCGCGTCTCGCGCGAGCTGCATGACGTGGCTGGTCACAAGCTAACCGCATTGAAGCTGAATCTGCACCAGTTGGGCCGGCATTCCGGCCTGTCGGATAACGCCGAGTTAAAGCAGGCGACCGGTCTGGCCGGCGACCTGCTGGAAGACCTGCGCGCCGTTGTGCGCCAACTCAGGGAAAATGACGGGATCAGCCTGGCGCAGGGCATCGAGCAGCTGACCGCGCCGATGCCCAGTCCCGAACTTCATCTGAGTCTGGATCCTGCCCTGCGCGTGCCCCGCGCCGAGCAGGCTGAAGCGCTGCTAAGGGTGATCCAGGAAGGCTTGACCAATGCCGCAAGACACGGCCGGGCCCGCCATGCCTGGCTTGCGCTGGACAGACGGGACGGGAAAATGGTCCTGCATCTGGAGGACGACGGCCGGCTCAAGTGGCCACTGACGCCGGGTAACGGGTTGACCTTCATGCGGGAACGTCTGAGTGAGTTGGGCGGAGAACTGGATCTGGCGCCATCCCCGCGCGGCGGTTTGTCCTTGACAGCCCGACTCCCACTGGAGAACGCTGTATGAGTCTCAAGATTGCCTTGGCCGATGATCAAGCACTTGTGCGAGAAGGGCTCAAAGCCCTGCTGCGCGATCTTGACCAGGTCGAGGTCTGTGTCGAGGCCGCAGATGGCGCAAGTCTGCTGGAATTGATTCAGAACGAACCGCCCGACCTGATTCTTTCCGATATCCGGATGCCGGGAATGGACGGCATTGAACTCACGCGAACGCTCAAGGAGCGGTATCCCGATCTGCCGGTGATTCTGCTGACCACCTTTGATGAGGCCGAGTTGATGCTCCAGGCAGCAGAAGCCGGTGCGCGTGGGTTCCTGCTCAAGGACGTGTCGCCAGACGAGTTGGAGGATGCCATCCATCGCGTGGCTGCCGGCGAGACCCTCCTTCAGCCGGTGACAACGCGTGTTGTCCGAAGCCGGTATGCGTACAGTGATGACCGGCCGCCTACCGAAGACTTCAGTGCCAGGGAAATCGAGATCCTGAGATTGTTGGCGGGGGGTTACTCAAACAAGGAGATTGCGCGCACGATCTTTCTTGCCGAGGGAACGGTAAAAAACTACGTCTCCGAGATTCTCGACAAGTTGGAAACACGAGATCGGACGCGAGCGGTGCTCAAGGCGATTACGCTCAGGATCATTTAAATCATCGCAATTTTTTGGAGTAGGATTGGAAATCCTCTGATCTATGAAGAACGTTCCCATGCGCCACAGTTCTGTTGTTATGACCCTGTCTTTGCTCCTTGCGCTGGCCGGACTCGCCGGCTGTCAGTCGGCTCAATACCGCGCGCTCGAGACCGTTGGTATTGAAAAACGCGATGTCTTGTCATCGCGCGTGGATAAGGCTGCCGACGCACAGGATGACGCTGTGGAACAGTTCGCATCGGCTCTGGAGCAGTTCCGCGCGACCGTGGCGGTGGACGGGGGTGATCTTGAGAAGACCTACAACCGTCTGGAGCGAGAGTACGAACGCAGCCAGTCTCAGGCCGAAGAGGTCAGCGAACGAATCGATGCGGTTGAGCACGTCGCGGACGCCTTGTTCGAAGAGTGGTCAGAGGAGCTGGAGATGTACTCAGACCCCGATCTGAAGCGACGAAGTCAGGCAATACTCAGCGAAACCCGTCAGCGTTATACCCGCATGATGCGGGCCATGCGCGAGGCCGAATCCTCGATGAATCCCGTTCTGGAGGTTTTTCAGGATCAGGTGCTGTTTCTCAAGCACAACCTCAACGCAATGGCCATCGCTTCTATCCGAGATGAACTCACCGATGTCGAACAGGCTACGGAAGAGTTGATCGAGGCGATGAACCAGTCCATCAGCGAAGCGCGAAGCTTCATCGAAACCCTGGGTTAGGGAAGTCTATCGACCGCTCGTCCAGGTGGCCTTGCAACGGCAAACCACAGAGAATAGATATGGTTCGATTGGAGATTGAGACCCCGCTGGGGTCGATGCTGCTCGCCGCTGGCGCTGAAGCGTTGTGTGGCGCCTGGTTTCTGGGCCAGCGGCATTTTCCCCGTGCTGCAGGGGAATGGAAGGTCTCAAGATCGGCTTTGCTGTCAAGTGCCGAGGAGCAGATCCAGGCCTATCTGGAGGGCGAACTCGCATCCTTTTCTCTGCCCTTGGCTTGGCATGGAACCGCGTTCCAAAAAGCGGTATGGAGTCAGTTGCTAGACATTCCTTATGGCGGGATACAGTCCTATGGGCAGATCGCCAATGCGCTGGATCAGCCGGCCGCCAGCCGTGCGGTGGGTGCCGCAGTAGGCCGCAACCCCTTGAGTCTGATTGTGCCCTGTCACCGGGTAATCGGTGCTGACGGAAAGCTGACCGGGTACGCCGGCGGGCTTGAGCGCAAGCGAAAACTGCTCGCGCTCGAGGCGAAAGTCGCTAGCGCCGTTCGGCCGGTAAAAACAGTCTGACCACAAGGGGGTCGTGGTCGGCAGCCTGGCGGGGGTCAAGACTGTTGATCGGCAACAAACCCAACTGGCTCGCTTCCCCAAGTGCCTCGCTGACCAGAATGTGGTCGATGGCTTGCGCGTTTCCTTGGAAAACGTAAGTAAAGCGTTCGTTGAGCGGCAGGGTCTCGATCAAATTGATCAACGGCGTCGCCGAGTCTCCGGTCAGAACGGACAGGGGATTTGAGAACCAATGGTCGTTCAGATCACCCAGAACCACCAGATTTTCGCGCTTGTCCGGGCTTAGGGTGGCCGCAAAGGCCATCACAGCTTCCGCCTGCGCGACTCGCTGATCGGCGTCCCCTTCAACCGGGGGTTGGCGTGTTCCAAAGAGAGGGTCGCTGCCCCCTTTGGATGCAAGATGATTGTTGATCACCACGATCGTGTGGTCGTTGAAGGTGAATTCAGCGATCAGCGACTTTCGGCTGTTGATGAATGCTGGTCCGTCGAGACGACGGACGCTGTTCGCCACCAGGGCGACGCGGACCGGGTTGTAGAGAAATACGTTGCGGATATTGCCACCCGGCTGTCCGCCATCCGCATTCGGCTCCGGCGGAAGATCAATCCAGCGGTATCTCGGGCCGCCGGCTTCGACAATGCTCTCGGTCAGAGCGCTGAGCGTTCGGTCTGCGGAGACCAGTGCGCTGTCTTCAGCGCCATCTCCGTCCTGGATTTCCTGAAGCCCAACGATGTCTGGGCCGTTCATGATCTGGGCAATATGACGAGCGATTTCGGCCATGCGCCCGCTGCCAATGGCGTCATCGACATCGCGTGCTGAACGGACCCGTCCGAAGTCCTCTACCCATGGATTCAGGTTTTCGACGTTATAGCTGGCGATCAGCAGGTGATCGTCGTCACCGGTCAGCGTGTCGGCTTTGGGCGATGGAGACTGCGGGATGCGCAGGACGGCGTGCTCGGCAACGACCCTGAAGTTGCCGAAGCGATAGTCCACCACGCCGGTGACTGGTGCGAGTTGGTCACCGACTCTGGCCGGGTCTGGAAAAGTGGGCAGCAGCAGCGGATTGGCCTGGATCAGAATTCGGTCGGCATTGAAATCACCCGGTCGGGCGGTAACCGTTCCATACGAGCTCAGATTGCGATGTTCGTCGTCCGTAATCACCCAAGTCTCGAGGAAGCGGCTGCTTGGCCCCACGACCCGGGTTCGAGGGAGTGATACGCGCATGCCGATTAAGGCTGTCCAGAAGTCCATCGCGGAGTGAGCAGGTTGAAGGTCAGTCTCGAAACTGGCAGGAGCAAGCTGGGCTGGTATGCTCAGTCCATCTGCTCCGATTGTGATTGGCTCCGGTAGCGGGTGGTCAGAACTGATGACTTCAAGATTCGCGCCCACCAGCCGCGTGACGCCGAGATCCGATGCTCTGTTGTCAGGAACGAAGTGTTCCAGTGTGCCTCTGGCGGCGATTCGATCGCCCCGCTTGACCGCTGGTTTGCTATCGGTGACGATCATGAGCCCGCCGCGGCTGGACACGCCTGGAGCCTGAATCCAGAAGCGGTCTTCCAGAACAAGCGTCACAATGCCCTCGGTCGTCACGACCTGGTTGGCCAGCGCAGGTGTCCTGCCCTCGCCGTGGATTTCGGGGATGCTCTGGGCGTGTGCGACAAGGCTGGGAAGCAGGAGTAACAGGGCGAACAGAGAGGTTGATAGACGCATGGGACAAAGAACCGTTGGAGAAATCTCAAGGCAGCATGATAGTCCAAGCTAAGCGCCGAAAAAGGCCTCGTCACTGCTATGCTTTGCGGGTGGGCAAACGGCCCGGAACCAAGGAAAAATACGGATGAACAAAGCAAGGTTCTTTCCTGCCGTGATGGCAGGTTGTTTGATGATTTGTGCCGGCATGGCTTATGCCTCCGACGATGATGATCGCGTTGACCATTTCAAAGGCAAGCCAGCTGAAACCGTGGCCGAAGCGTTGGAGAATTTCCGTGAAGCCAACGATCGATTGGCCGAAATTATCGCTATGGATAACCCGGATACCCAGGCCGTTTTCGAGGTGCATCAGTTGACCTACACCCTTGAGAACGCGCTGGAGAAGATTCGCGACGAGTTGGAAGACGTGGCAGATGTGCTGGAGGAGGTCCACGTTGCCTCCGAGCGCAACGATGGGGAAACGGTCAAGAAGCGCGGTGTCGTCTACCTTGAGACCGCGCAGCAGATCCTGCCTTCTGACTGAGCATTGAGCCGTGTCAGGGATATTTGCAAACACGACTCGCTTTATTGTCACGATTCTTGTCTGCAGCGCCCTTTTGTTCGCCGAGCCTGTTGTTGCCAGTTGCGATCTCAGCTCGGCCCGGGTGAGCAATACGCTGATCAAGGTCGGGGATTCGGATCGCCGTGTGCTGTCGGCCGAGCCTGACCGTACCGTCCGGCTGACCACCAGCGCTGGTGGCTCTGCCGGAACCCGCTACGATTTCTATCAGCGTGGCGTCACGGTTCAGATTTATGTTGTTGCCGGCCGCGTTACTCGGGTTTGCAGGATTCGCGACTAAGCCTATTGAAAGCTGTCCCTGAAGAGCAGATCACGCTGAGCTGGCTGGCCAGCAGTGTCTCTGCCGTCGAGTTGCTTCAGATAAGCCGCCAAGCGATCTAGGTCTGAGGCGCCGAGGGAGCCAGCAATTCGATGGGGGTCGGCCAGGGCAAGTTCAGTGCTGGTCGAGACCGTCAAGTGATCAAGAGCCGGCCAGCCGCCACGGCTTACCGCTAGTTGGACTTCGATGGTGTTGGTTGGACCTGGATTGAGCAGTAACCCATCTAGTCGCGCGCGAGACCACTCAAAGTGAGTGCTTTGCCGCGAAAACTCCATGGTCTCTGGCGCGCCTCCGTTCACCCGCACGCTGAACTCGCCGGTGCTGCCCGGCAAGAAGCGAAGCTCAAGCGCGCCAGGCCCGCCCTGTCCGCCGTCAACCCGCTCGAAAGTTACTGTGGCGCCGCTTTGACCCAATCTTACGAGCCGGCCGTGGGAGGTCGAATCCCAATTGATCTCAATGAAGCCGGGGATTTCTGCGCCGCCTGATAGCCGCGCGTCTTCTGCTTGGTAGATCAGGCCGCCCGCGACTGAGAAAACGTCATTCAGTTCCCCTGCCGATCCATCATGCAGGTACGGTTCGGTGTCCCAGATCCCGAGCAGAGTTGGCGTTGAAATACCGGTCAGGGTCTGCCCCAGACGCGCCCCTGAGCTTGGGCGCAAGGTGCCGACGTTGTGCAGAGTCGCGGTTGGCCGGGTGGCATCCGTGTAGTCGGAATGAGGTGTGTGACAGCTTGCACAACCAAGCTGGCCGAAAATCACCCGACCCTGCTGCGCCGAATCGCTCATTTGACCGCCGAAAGCGCGAAAGGGACTTCGCGGCAGGCTCTCCCGCCCCAGAGAACTGACGTAGGCGGCCAATTGATCTAATGCCTGGCTCCGGCCGGCGTTCGAAGCTGCGAGTGGCGAATGCGGTAATTCATCCTCGGGCAGAAACCCCAGACCACCAAAGTCACCGATGATTTCGAGTGCAAAGTCCTGAATTTCATCGAAATTGCCGGTCCAATGCACGTTGCCGTGCTGCATGCCGGCCCGGCCGCGCAGGTCATGCGTGTTGCGCAGTCCCTCGCCGCGCTGGGTGAAATCCCAGGTTCGTCCGTCATGACCGCCATCCAGATGACAACTGGCGCAGGAGACGTACCCTTCGAAACTCATCTGGTTGACCCCCTCCGGATCATTACCGGCGAAAAAGAAGGTCTGCTTGCCGGCCAGAACGTCCGGTGAAAGTGGTTCGAACTGGCTGCTGGAAAAATGTTCGGTTGGAAGAGACCTATCTCCGCTAGCTAGGAAGTCGGTTGCGTCGATGCGCGTGAGATCGCGGCTCAAGAAGTTCTGGACCCAGAGACTGTCGGTTGCGCTGTCCCAGGCCAGGCCACGCGGTGCCTTGCCGCTTTCGAGACGTGCAACGCTTGATCGCCCACCGCCGCTGCGCACGGCCAGATCGTCAAACACGGACACCAGGTTGTTGCCCTGCATGGCAGCAAAAACATAATCACCGCGCGGGGAGAACAGGAGGGCGGAAGGAGAATCGGCGTTGTCTGCATCAATCCGCGCGTTATCCCAGGTATTGACACCCGGTTCGCGATCGCTGCTGGCGGACAAGTCGAACCGGCCCAGCATCGGCCGAACCATGGTGTCATGCGAGGACGCCAGGTTCAGCCCGGTGGCTTGATCAAAGAACAGGCCTCGATTGGTGTCCATCTTGACTGCGGTGTACCACAACCACTCGCCGTGAGGGTCGATCCGGAGACTGGTGATGAAGTTCGGGACGCCCGGCCCCAGCGAGCCTCCGCCGTCCAGTCCGCGGACCCCACGATCACGCCATAGCTTAAGGGTTCGGTTCAGGCTCATTCCCTGCCCATCAACCTCCCAGATCTCGCCGTAGTGTTCGCCTGATATCACTCGTGCTACGTATACGTTCTGACTGTTACCGCTCACAGCTAAAGCGCCTGCTCGGGGTCCGAGCTCCACCGCACCATTTTGCTGACGGGTGCGCCGGTCAAAGCGAAGCAACCGTCCGTGTGCCGGATTCTCGGCGCCGCGTGCATAAGTGCTGACGTAGACGCTGTTTTCGTCCGGGCTGACTGAGACTGCGCGGGGCGAACTGCCAAAGCCTGTGTCGATCTGCTGAATGAGCGTGCCGGAGCTGCTGAAGATGATGATCCCATCGCCGCCGGACAGAGTGACCCAGGCCTCTCCGGTTTCTTCGACGATCGCAATGCTGCTGGGCGTCAGCGCTTCGTCGCTGTTGATGAGTGGCGTCAACCGGATTTCTTCAAGCAACTGGCCGGTGTCGGCGTTCAGTCGGCCAATCGAGTCGTGGTCCGGATTGACCACCCAGACCACTCGACGAGCCGAATCGACCTCGATGGTGCTCGAATGCCGAGGCTGAGATCCGTTCGGTAATCGAGCGACTGTTACGATTCGGGTCTCCGTGGTAATTGAGTGGGTGCCGTCCGGCTTGGTATCCCGAACCTGCACCTTGACCCCGTAGTGGCCGGGCTCGGCGTAGGCGTGTGAAGCCATCGGCTGGGCCGACCAGTCGCGCGCAGCGGTCTCTCCTCCGAATGAAAAACGATACTCAAGGGCGTCGTTATCGGGGTCGGTTGCTGTTACGCGCAGTTCAACCGTCTGACCGGGATCGGCGGGAGATGGAGTGGCGCTGAAGGTTTGGATTTCGGGTGCTGCATTGCCACCCTCGATCTGGCCGCCGGTCGAAAAGGGGAAGGAATATCCCTCAATACCTTGTCCCGAGACACTGCGAATTCCGCCCTCGACAACCACGACTTCGTATGTGGTGTCCGGTTGCAGATGCTCGTATGGAGTGAGGGTCAGAATGCCGTCATGGGCAAACGATGTCCAAGCGGGAACCGGGTCACCCCCAACCGGCCGCAAAAGAACGGTTTCGCCGTTGATGATGGTGCTGGACTCCAGGGTCTCGGCGATCACCAGACTGACCGGTGCGCCAAGCGGATATCCGGTTTGCCCCGGGCGCGGAAAGTGGTAGCCGACGTAAGGAGGAGTTGTATAGGGCATGGCCTGATGGCACCAGACGCCGACACCATCCCTCCCCGAGGCGCTGTAGCTGCCCGTAATCAGCAGGTTACCCAAGGGCAGTTTGTACTGACTGACATCCAATCGCCCGGGCAGGCTGCCTAGGGGTCGATGATCGCCCACTTCGTCTAGCTCCAGGACCGGCGTTAGCGTTTCCATGTCGATCTTGTGGCGCCGGGTGAACACGTATCGGCCCTGCGTCTGGACATAGGGCACGTTGGTTCCGGCGTTCAGTTCAGGCGTTCCAGACAGATCAAGCGTGCGGACCAGGCGCAGGTCGCTTGGGTCGCTGTAGTCGATGACATAGACCAGATCGCGCGGTTCGCCGCCGGCGAGAACCAGATAGTTTTCCCAGACGGCGCCGATGTAGGCACCGAACGGTCCGGTGAGCTTGTCGAGGAACCGGGGCGGGCCAGGGGGATCGTCGAAGATCGGGCTCAGGTCATAGGCGACCACGCCCAGCATGGACCCATCCGAGACGATGAACAGATAGTTGCCGATCAGAATGCCGTTGCCGCTGACGCCGTGGTCGGCCAGTGGTTCCCACTCGGCTACCCGTTCATCACCGCGGTAGATGCGGCCGGTGCCTCGGTTAACCCCGTACTGGATCCAGTTGAACGGCACGGCCCAGGGGTAGTAAAGGCGGTGCAGGCCGCTGTCGCTTGCAGCCGGCTGGTTCTGTGGTGTGAATCCGGCGCGGATCTCTCCCGGCCTGCTTGCCGGCATAATTTCTGCAACCAGTTTGCCCGGACCATTGCTTCGGACGCGGCAGCCCCATCCGCCGCAAACGTATTCCTCGACTTTGGTGTGGGCGTGCGTTCCTTGATCAGTCGGCACAACGGTACCGTCACCAGACTGGTAAATAGCAAGGCTGGAGGGATCCGACGGATCCGTGAATCGCCACCAGCGCTGGTTGCCACCACCCACGTTGTTGGTTAAAAGAACTCCGTTGTGCCAGACCATGTTGCCGATCCGGCCCAGTCCGACCTGTCGGTAAAGCAACTGTCCGGGCTCGCACTGCACCTGGGTCGGAAACCCGGCGGTCGTTGTTTGAGCGGTCGCGACCGTGCCAAACAAAAGAGCGAAGCCTGCAAGGACTCTCGACAATCGCTTTGGTGGGAATAAATTGTTCATCAGGATTTTGCCGGGTAGCCCGGCGTGCGCTGTCAGAGGCACCGAGGGACGCCAAACTCCAGCCTAACGAGGCCGGTTGGTGGGGGCAAGCAAAAGATTCGTGAAAGATGTCTCTTTAACGACCCGATGATGAGGTGGTTCAGCGGTTTTGAAGCTGGCGGACGCAGTCGAGGACCGCCTTCCCGTGCTTTTCGAGCTTGTGCTTGCCCACGCCACTGATCCTCGAAAGGGCTTCCAGGCTGTCCGGTCGCGCTGAAAGGATCTCAGCCAGCGTCGCATCGTGAAAAATGACATAGGGTGGAACGCCCTCTCGATTCGCGGTTTCCGCGCGCCATTGGCGAAGGGCCTCCCACTCCATTGACTCGGTGTCGACGTACTCATGGGTTTTGCTGCGGCGGCTGCGCCTTGTCGGTGCGCTGTCGCGACGGAGTTCGATCTGTCGTTCGCCTTTGAGCACAGGCCGGCAGCGCTCGCTGAGCTGGAGACCGCCGTGTCCATCAGGGTCGGGCTGTAAATGGCCCAGCGCCAGCAGTTGACGCAGAACGGATTGCCAGCCTTTTCGGTCAAGCTCGCTGCCGATGCCAAAGGTGCTGAGGCAGTCGTGCCCCAGGGCCTTGATCCGTTCAGTCGAGTTGCCCAGCAGCACGTCAATGACGTGCCCCGCGCCATAGCGCTGGCCAGTTCGGTAGACGCAGGACAACGCCTTGCGCGCAGGCTCAGTGGCATCCCAGGTCTGTGGCGGATTGAGACAGTTGTCGCATTGTCCGCATTGGCCGGGGTGATCTTCGCCGAAGTAACTCAAAAGCGGTGGGCGGCGGCAGCCAGCGTGCTCGCAATAGGCCAGCAAGGCTTCGAGTCGCTCGCGCTCGATGCGCTGTTGACGATCCGGCGCATTCGAGTTGGCCTGCATTTGCCGGATCTGGACAATGTCGTTCAGGCCGTAAACGAGCCAGGCATCAGCCGGGAGACCGTCGCGGCCGGCTCGTCCGGTTTCCTGATAGTAAGCCTCAATCGATCGGGGCAAATCCAGATGGGCAACAAATCTGACGTCAGGCTTGTCGATGCCCATACCGAACGCAATGGTCGCGCACATCACGATCCCGTCTTCGGCAATGAACCGATCCTGAAAACTCTGACGTTCGCTGGCAGTCAATCCGGCGTGGTAGGGCAGGGCCTTGATACCGTTCTGATAGAGAAAGGCAGCGGTCTGCTCCGTGCGCTTGCGGGAAAAGCAGTAAACGATGCCCGTGTTCCCCATGTGCTCGTTTTGTATGAAGCGCAAAAGCTGTGAACGCGGATTGTCCTTGAGCCCGACCCGGTAGCGCAGGTTGGGCCGATCGAAGCTGTCGATGAAGGTGTCTGCGCCATCGGGCAATAGATGCTGACGGATGTCGGCTTGCGTGCGTTCATCGGCTGTCGCGGTCAGGGCGATTCGTGGCACCTTCGGAAACCGCTCGCGCAGACGACCCAGTTGCAGATACTCCGGCCTGAAATCGTGCCCCCATTGCGAGACGCAATGGGCTTCGTCGATGGCAAACAGCGCGAGCGGGCAGTTCTCGAGCATGGACAGTACCGAGTCCCGAAGCAGGCCCTCGGGTGCCAGGTAAACGAGATCCAGGCGCCCATTGATCAGGTCATCTTCGATCTGGCGGCGCTCGGCCGGCTCAAGGCTTGAATTGAGGACCGCGGCTTTGACGCCATTAGCTTTCAGTGCCTCAACCTGGTCACGCATGAGGGCAATGAGTGGCGAAATGACCACGCCTGTGCCCGGTCTAAGCAGGGCAGGAATCTGGTAGCACAGCGATTTGCCGCCGCCTGTGGGCATCAAGACCAAGGCATTCTGGCCGTCGAGCACCGTCTGGATGATTTCGTGCTGGCGACCGCGGAACTGAGCGTAGCCGAAGACTTCAGACAGGATCTGTTTCGGCGTGCTCGGATGGTCTGAAATTCGGTCGGTCACCTTGAGCTTTTGAAGTGGCTTCGCAGTGAACACCCAGCCTAAACCGTTCAGGGACGGTCAGACATCGGAAACAGACGCTTCAGCCGGTAGGATTTTGGTGCTGATTCAGTCCAGATTTAGCGCGATAGCCGCTTTCTCTGTTTGCTCAAGCCGAACTCGAATGTGTTCCTCGGACTCGGCGGTTTGTCCTTGGAACTCGGGCCATCCCTGGCCGTGATTCAGACAGAGTTCACGGAGAACAGCCACATGCTCGTCCGAATCATTCAAACAAGGTATGTACTTCAGGTCCTCGCCGCCGGCTTCGATGAATTCTTCCTTGCCCTCCATGGCGATCTCCTCGAGCGTTTCCAGGCAATCTATGGAAAACCCGGGACAGACCACCTGCAGGTTCTTTACACCGGAGTGCCCAAGTTCCTCGAGCGTCTTATCGGTGTAAGGCTTGAGCCACTCGGCCTTGCCTAACCGTGACTGAAAGGTCACCATCCACTCCTCATCGGACAATCCGAGACGCATGGCGATGTGCCTCGCGCTGAACTTGCACTGGCAGTGGTAGGGGTCGCCGGCCAGCAGATTGCGTTTCGGGATGCCGTGAAAGGAGAAAAGCAGTTTGTCTGGCTTACCGTGCGCGCTCTGAAAACTGCGAATCGAGTTCGCGATGGCATCTTGCCAGGATTCCTGACGGTAGAAATCATTGATGAATCGCAGTTCCGGGAACCATCGCTGATTCTGCATCCAGCCCGTAACCTGATCGAATACCGATGCCGTGGTCGTCGCTGAGTATTGCGGATACATCGGCAAAACGAGAAGGCGCTGAACGTTCGCGGCCTGCAGGCGATCGAGTGCGTCTGGAATCGAAGGCTTGCCGTAGCTCATGGCCAACTCCAGCTTGATCTCTGGCCGGTCCTGACTCAGATTGCCGGCCAGTTTCTCGGCCAACCGGCGGTTGTTGACCAGCAATGGCGAGCCTTCCTCAGTCCAAACCTCGGCATACGCCTTGGCTGACTTGGGTGCCCGGAACGGCAGAATGATTCCGTTCAGGATCAACCACCAGATCGGCCGAGGGACCTCAACCACGCGCGGATCGCCGAGGAATTGCTTGAGGTAGGGGCGCAGGGCCTTGGCAGTGGGCGCTTCCGGTGTCCCGAGGTTAACCATCAGGATACCCGCCTTGGCGGCACTGCGATGAGCGGTGACTTCAGCAGCCGCTTTGCGGGTCTTGACCAATGCAGTCTTCATGAAGAAGCCTTTGAAAAAACCAGCCGATATTGTACGAACTCGGACGATGGGTCCGGTGAGCAAGCGCGACCATAGGCCTGAGATGGGAATTTGCGTCGCGCTCTGATATGATCTACACGTCGGAGAAGATAACAAGAGAGCGCAAGCCCATGCGAGTTAACGCACCTGCTTTCCAGAGTGCGCTGGCCGTGGTCGCCATGACCCTGGCCGCTTCGCTATGGGCTAATCCGACAGGATTCAGTATCAACTCCCGTGGCAACGACATCCCCCCCGGCTCGATCAACAACCTCTGGCAGGTGAATCTGCAGTCTGGAGAGGAAACCAACGTCGGGCCGCTGGTCAATCAATTCCTCGACGTTGAAGCCTTGGCGTTGTCGCCTAGCGGTGATCTGTACGGCGCCGACGATGACACCAACAGTCTCGTGAGAGTCCGAACGACCGACGGTTTCGCCTTCCCTATCACCGGGACCAGCGTGGGCAACATGGGTGTGACGGGCACGTTTGATTTTGGAATGAGCTTCGACTGCGACGGGACTCTCTTTGTCGTGTCAGCCATTGAACAGTCCTTGTTTCAGGCCAGTCTTTCGTCTGGTCAGCTGAGAAGGGTAGGGGAGCCGGGCGCATTGGCGGCTCCGATCAGCGATATTGCTGTCCGCGGAGATGACGTGTTTGGCATCGGCGTCGGCTTGGACGCCAACGGCAGCACTCTGGCCCCGAATCTTTATCGGATTGATCTTGAAAACGCATCCGCACGGTTGGTCGGTTCGCTAGGCCCCGAGGCCCTGCCTTACAACAATGCGGGGTTGTCGTTTGGCGACGACGGCTCGCTGTGGGCGATGACCGACCGAAGTGGCGTTGACAATCAGTTTCTGCCTAGCCAGATCTTGCGCATTGACCCGTTGAGTGGCCGTGCTGAAGCCGTCGCAGAGACGCTGATTGGTATGGAGTCGCTGGCCATTGCGCCGCCGGTGATGTGTCAGATGCGAGGGGCTTCTGACGCCGGCGCGCACGCCATTCCCATCATGTCTCCTCCGGGTGCTGCATTGTTGGTGCTGACCATGCTGGGGCTGGCCGGTCTTCGCCTGCGTCGCCAGCAGTCCTGATACACTTTCCAATCTTGTAAATGCATGTTTTAGCGCTGTCAAAAGGAGCGTTCTGATGGGTTTTGGAAATATCGGCTGGTTCCAGATTTTGGTTGTTTTGCTGATCGTGCTGCTGGTTTTCGGCACCAAGAAGATTCGTGGGCTAGGCGGCGATCTGGGCGGCGCCATTCGCGATTTCCGTAAAGGGATGAGCGAAGATGACGCCGACAGCAAGGACGAATCCGATAAAGTTGCTGACGATCCCGCGGCTAAATCGGATAAGGAATCCGAGAAGAAATCAGACAAGAAAGCACCCAAAAGCTCTGGCGACAAGCCGGCAGACCCGTCAGACAGCTAAGCCGCCCCACCGATGAACGGAATCGGTTTTACCGAACTGGTGTTGCTGGCGGTGATCGCGCTTTTGGTCGTTGGTCCCAAGCGTCTTCCTGAAATCGCCCGAACGGCGGGTCAGATGACCCGAACCGTGCGAGGCGCGTGGCAGAACATCAAGTCGGAATTTCAGGCTGAACTGGACAACGAGCACAATCGCCGCATCATGGAAGAAGCGGCCAAGACCCGCAGAGAACTTGAAACACCCTTCCGACTAGATGAGGAGCCGAAAGGTGACCGAAAAGACGGAGGATAGCCGGGAACTGACCCTGATTGATCACCTGCTGGAGCTCCGCACGCGACTGCTGCGGGCGGTGGTTGCCATCGGTATTGTGGTCATCGCGCTTGCCCCCTTCGCCCGGCAGCTTTATTCCGCCCTGGCTGAACCTCTGGTGCGCTACCTGCCGGAAGGTTCCAGCATGATCGCCATTGATGTGGCATCGCCGTTCTTTGCGCCATTCAAGCTGGTTCTGATCCTGGGGCTTCTGATTGCCATGCCCGCTGTGATTTACCAGGCATGGGCGTTTGTCGCTCCCGGACTTTACCGTCACGAACAACGCCTCGCCCGTCCGCTACTGGTGGCTTCGGTGCTGCTGTTCTATGCGGGTTGTGCGTTTGCCTACTTTGCGGTGTTCCCGGTCGTGTTCGCTTTCTTCACGTCCATGGCCCCGGAGGGCGTGGCTGTGATGACCGATATCAGCCGCTATCTGGACTTTATCTTGACCTTGTTCATTGCTTTCGGTCTGGCGTTCCAGGTGCCGGTAGCGACTATCGTGCTCGTGGTACTCGGGATTACCACCACTGAAACTTTGGCGAAAGCCAGGGGTTACGTGATTGTGGGTGCCTTCCTGGTCGCGATGTTGATCACCCCGCCCGACATGATTTCTCAGACGCTTCTGGCCATTCCCGTTCTGCTGTTGTATGAGTTAGGCATCATCATGGCGCGGATCATGGTGCGGCGAACCGATGAGGCCAAGGAGGTTTCCGGAGAAGACTAGGCCTTGGCCGGGTCGATGGCCACAACCATCGGTGCGGTCGTCGCCTCAGTCAAATCAGAGCGTGGTCTCGTCTTCAATATCATGCTCGTCCTCCAAGCCGGGGGACCACCCGAATATCTGGCAGAACGCCATGTACTGCGCACCTGCCATCAGAATCTGGAAAAGCATCATTGCGATCAGCATCAGCATCTGAACCAGCAGATTCCCCACGTTGCCAAGAGCGAGCGTCAGCACGCTGCTGACCAGCAGCAAGACGATCAGAATTCCACCGGCCACCGCCATTGCCGCAACGCCAAAGCCGATGAAGGCCAGCCAGTTTTTGCCAACGGCGCTCAGGCTGGTGGAAATGGCCTTCATTGCACCAGCTTTGCCGAACATGACCAGCGGGATGGCGAAATACAGGCCGGCCAGAACCGCGACCATCACGGTTCCGGACGCAAGCAAGCCACCACCCAAGGATGCGCCACTGAGCGCCTGAGCCATGGCATCGGGAGATTGCACAGCCGCTTCCAACGCTTCTGTTCCAATCTGGTTGCTTAACCAGCTGACCAGTATGATCGCAGCCATAAGTCCGCCCAGCATCGCAAAGATCCCGAGTGCCAGCAGCCTTGACCGGCGGACGGGGTCTGTCCAGGCGGCGACTAGCGTTCCCGGAGGCGGCATTTTCCCTTCACCGATGCGATCGAAAGCCAGCATGACGCCGGCGGTCAACAGGGGAGTGAGCAACGCCAGTAAAGTTTGTCCAACCAACGGGATGATTGCGATCAGCGAGATTCCCAGCCACACGGCGGCAATCGCGAACAGAGGCCTGAAGCCGCGACGCATCCATTCGGCGCTGAGCGGCAGCCAGCCAAGCCCGGAACGGAAACCTACCCGTGCGATCGGGAACTCGGATCTCATGGAGTCGATACGACCGGGGCTTGGGTCAGGGCGTCTGCCGACCATGCCGGTGCGTCAGCCAATGCCTGAATGACCTCCTCGGGTTCCGTGACGCTTTGCCACATCTGCAAATGACCGTGGTTCATGAACCTTTGCTCAACGCTGTGCCTCAAAAACTCGAGCAATCCGTCATAGTATCCATCGGTATTAACGAGGATGATGGGACCCAGAAAGCGGCCAAGACGCTTCAAGGTCATGGCTTCGAAGAGTTCCTCAAAAGTCCCGCAGCCGCCTGGCAGCGCGACAACGGCATCTGACTGCTCCAGCATCAGCGCCTTGCGGGTATGCATGGTGTCGACGACTCGCAACGAAGTCAGTTCCAAGTGTCCAAGCTCGATTGCGGTGAGGAACTCGGGAATCACGCCGTGCACTTCGGCTCCAGCAGCCAGCGCGGCATCGGCCATGGCCCCCATCAGCCCGTGTCCACCGCCGCCGTAGATAATGCTGAAGCCGGTTTCGCCGAGTGTTCGACCCAGCCGACTGGCTGCGCTGATATAGTTCCCAGAGAGTGCCTGGCTGGAAGCAGCGTAAACAGTGACACGCTTGATAGACATAAATTGAAAAGGTTATGACAAGCAGAATCGTTAATTGTAAACCCACGCTGTTCATCCCGCCGGCGTCCTTGAGACTCTTGCTGCTGGTGACTCTCACCGCTGCCCTCACCGGCTGTGATGGCGGATCTGATCCTGTGGAGCTCGCGGAAGGTCAGGAACCATACCTCCGCTACTGTGCTTCCTGTCACGGCAACCAGGGGCAGGGGAAGGCGCCAGCTTTTCCGCCGCTGGCTGGCTCGGAGTGGATGGAGTTGCCGTCCGAGGCTTTGGCAGTGATTGTGTTGTACGGCTTGCGTGGTGAGATCGAAGTGGCCGGGCAGACTTATCGTGGCTACATGCCGCCCATGCAGCATTTGACCGATGAGGACGTGGCTGGCCTGCTGGGATTCGCGGAACGAAGCTGGGCGAATCGTGAACCTGTGTTGACCTCGTCTGATATCGCGGCATTGCGAACTGCGTTGCCGGATCAAAGAGGGCCGCTTGAAGGTTTAGACGGAGTCATGCAGGCGCTGGACCGGTTGCCGTGATCGGTGGGACCCCCCGAGGGGGATGGAGCGGCACAGCCTCGATCACGCTGCTGATCGTGACGGTCATCGCCTATTTCATACAGGTCAGTTCAATGACCGACGTCATCCGCCTGTTTGCGCTATGGCCATTGGCGACGCCCGGGGCGATCAACCTCAGTGACGGCACCAGTCTGGAGACAGGCTTTGCGCTCTGGCAACTGGTCAGCTACGGGTTTCTGCACGGTGGATTGACGCATCTGTTTTTCAACATGTTTGCCCTCTACATGTTTGGGCTCCCCATCGAGCGTTTGTGGGGTACTCGCCGGTTTCTGATCTTCTACTTTGTCTGCATGATTGGCGCTGGCCTGGTCCAGCTCGGGGTGGCTCACTGGAGCGGTGAAATCTATCCAACCATCGGGGCGTCGGGTGCGGTATTCGGCCTGCTGCTGGCGTTCGGGATGATGTATCCAAACAGCAGGATCATGCTGCTGTTTCCTCCCATTCCGCTGCGCGCAAAATGGTTTGTCATCATCTATGGTCTGCTGACTCTGGTCTTCGGGGTGACCGGGACGATGCCTGGTATCGCGCACTTTGCCCATCTGGGCGGTATGCTTTTCGGGCTGGGGCTGATTCTCTACTGGGCCTCACGGGCCAGGCCAGTGCGTTAAAGGGTTCCAATGACCGAAAACTTTCTCAATGACGAGATCCTCATCGTCGATGACCAGCAACCTATGCGCATGTTGCTGACCGGGCTGCTCCGCAGCCTGAAGTTCGTCAATATCCGACAGGCGGCAAGTGGATCGCGAGCGCTGACCATGATCAAGGAACAGCGCCCGGATATGATTTTTCTTGATCTGGAGATGCCGGACATGCACGGTCTTGCCGTGCTTGAGCAGGTGCGTGAGATGGAAGACAGCGATGCGATGTTTGTAGTCATCCAGACAGGAAGCGCCACCAAGGACAACGTCGAGCGCGCTCTGGAGTTGAAAGTGGACGATCTGTTAGCCAAGCCCTACAGCCGGGAAAAGCTGGAAGTTGCAATCCGCCGATATCGTCAGCGTCGGGGCTGATCGTTTCTAGTCCTCAGCACCACTTTCGCCGTCCCTGAACCACTGATCGGCCCACGCGCAGGCGCGAAGATAATCCTCGTTGAGCATGGACAAAGCCTTTCCGCCGAACTTGTCCACTTGACCGGCTTCAAAGTCATCAAGCACGCGTAATAGCTTGCCCAGTTCGCCATCCCGGTGGATCAGCGCCCGACGAATCTCTTCAGACAGGGGGAGATCGCGCACCAGCTCTTCCATCGGCTGACCTTCGAATGCATCCAGTCGCGAAAACAGCCCGATGGAAAAAGCGATCCGGCTCGATACGCTTGCAATGCGCTCTGCGAGATTCGAAGCCATTCCGGCCCGAACCAGCAGTTGACGCGCCTGCAGGGCTCGAATCGGTTCATTACTGCTCAACATGAATGTGGAAATCAGCGTTCGCAGCCGTTCCGAGCCAATCCTCATCGCAGCCTCTCCAAGGGTCTCGATGGATCGGGAGCGGGGCGCAAAGGCGGCAGAATTGGCCTGCCGAAGAACGACGAC
>JAZBPR010000026.1:0-15265 GCA_036351735.1 Wenzhouxiangella sp.
ACGACCTCTTCCGGAACCCTATCGCCGCCAAATCTGGCACGCCCCTCACCATGCGCTGTCACGATTGGTAGTCGCGATCCGACCATGCCCCGGAAGAACAGTGAGGGCGATGCCTCAATCCGGACCTGGCTTAAGCGCGCCTCGAATTGGCGAGAACGATTATGAACGAATGCCGGCCAGTCCTCGGCACCTGGGATAATGGATTTCAGGGCACTCAGCATCTGGCAGCCATTGCACACACCGAGGGCGAAGCGCGTCGGATCGGCAAAAAAAGCCTCAAACTGATCGGCCAGCGCCGCATTGAACAGGATCGACCTTGCCCAGCCCTGGCCGGCTCCCAGCACATCTCCGAACGAGAATCCACCGCAGGCCACCAGACCCTGAAACCGATCGAGCGTCTGCCTGCCGGTCTCAAGATCGCTCATGTGGACGTCTACCGCCTCGAACCCAGCGCCCATAAAAGCCCGGGCCATTTCACGCTGCCCGTTCACCCCCTGCTCGCGCAGGATGGCCACTCGGGGCTTGGCCCTTCCGGTCATCACAGGAGGTCGATCCAGGTCAAATACCAGCTTGGGCTGCAGACCCGGGCGGTCCAGATCAGCCAGGGCAGCAAATTCCTCATCGGCGCACGAAGGGTGATCCCGCAAGCGCTGCATGCGGTAGCTGGTCTGGCTCCAGGCTTGCGCCAGCTCACCCAGGCATCGGCTGAACTGCGTTTCGCCCTGATGCCTGACCTCCAGCCGCTTCGCGTCGATCAGTTCGCCGACGATGTGCACGTGATCACCCAGTCCCGCATCGGCCAGGCGCCGCTCTACGGCAGGCCAGTCGCGCTCGGACACCTGCAGCAGCCAGCCCAGCTCTTCATTAAACAACTCGGCGAGCAAGTCCTGCCGCTCCAGCTGCAGGCCAATACCGATGCGACCGGCCAGCGCCATTTCCAGGGCACATACGAAAAGCCCACCGTCAGAACGATCGTGGCAGGCGAGAATCTGCCCGTCTTGGATCAGAGACTGGAGCGCATCGAACGACCTTCGCAGCAGCGCCGGGTCGTCATTATCCGGAACCGGGCCCAAGGAAGAACTAAAAACTTGCGATAGCGCCGAGCCACCCAGCCGCTGCTGGCCTAGATCGATCAGTATCAGCCGCGATGGCACCGGCTGAAGCTGAGGGGTGAGATGAAGGCGCACGTCTTCAACCGGCGCAAACGCCGAGACAATCAGAGAAACCGGCGCGCGCATACGCTGCTCGGACTCGCCCTCTTGCCAGACGGTCTGCATGGACAGAGAATCTTTGCCAACGGGGATCGCCAGTCCGATCCGGCAACAGAATTCGCTGACCGCTTCGACCGCGCGGCGCAGTGCGGCATCCTGTCCCGGTGTGCCGGCCGCCGCCATCCAGTTGGCCGACAGCTTGATCCGCTCGATGCCGGGCACGCAGACCGAAGCAAGGTTGGTCAATGCCTCGCCGACAGCCATTCGCGCTGCGGCGGCCGAGTCCCAGATCGCCAGCGGTGTTCGCTCACCGACACTCATGGCGCTGCCTGTGAACCCTTCGTAGTCGGTCAGACTGATGGCCTGATCAGCCACGGGCACCTGCCAGGGACCGACCATCTGATCGCGCACGCTCAAGCCCCCCACGCTGCGGTCGCCGATCGTGATCAGAAACTGCTTGCTGCCCACCGCCGGCAGCGCCAAAACCCGCTCACAGGCTTCCCTCAGGTCAATATCAATCCGGGGAAGCTCTTCGGTCGGGATGGTTTCAGTGACCGCATCGCGATGCATGCTCGGTGGTTTGCCCAGCAGCAGTTCCAGATCCATATCCACAACCGGCTGGCCGAGCAGCGGATCATCCACCCGCAGGTGCCCATCGTCTGCCGCCGGCCCGAGATCCGCCCAAGGACAGCGCTCGCGCTCGCACAATGCCGCGAATTGATCACCATCTTCCGGCGCAATCGCCAACACATAGCGCTCCTGCGCCTCGTTGCACCAGATGGCCATCGGTGACAGCCCCGGATCGGCAGAAGGAATCGCCCTTAGATTCAACTGTCCGCCGACGCCCCCATCGTGCAGCAATTCGGGCAACGCGTTCGATAATCCGCCTGCACCCACATCGTGGATGGAGCGAATGGGATTCTTCTCAGCAAGAGACCAGCATCGATCAATCACCTCCTGGCAGCGGCGCTGCATTTCCGGATTGCCGCGCTGCACCGAGGCATAGTCAAGATCAGCGTCCGATTGTCCCGAACTCATCGACGAGGCGGCCCCACCGCCCAGCCCGATCAGCATGGCCGGACCACCCAGCACGATGATTCGATCACCGGGCCTGAGCTTCTTCTTTTCAGTCTGCCCACCTGCGATCATCCCGCTGCCGCCAGCCAGCATGATGGGCTTGTGATAGCCCCACCACTGCCCGCCCGCCTGCGTCGACAGGGTGCGGAAGTATCCCAACAGGGCAGGTCGTCCAAACTCGTTATTGAAGCGCGCGGCACCAATCGGCCCGTCACGCATAATCTCCAGCGAACTGGCCAAACGGTCGGGCGCGCTTGGCGCCAGTTCCCAGGGCTGTCGTGCGTCGGGGAAACAAAGATCAGACACCGAAAAACCGGTCAGCGCAGCCACCGGGCGACCACCCCGCCCCGTGGCTGTTTCATCGCGAATTTCCCCGCCCGCTCCGGTCGCCGCACCCGGGTCGGGCGAAATCGCCGTGGGGTGGTTATGGGTTTCGACCTTGATCTGAAGATGAATGTCACAGGGCTCGCTACGGTAAGCAGCATTGTCGACATCGGTGACCAGCATCCGACCCGCAAAACCCTCAAGAATGGCCGCGTTATCGTCGTAAGCGACCAGTGTGCCCATCGGATTCTTCGCATGAGTCCGGCGGATCAGACCGAACAGGCTGACCTCAGCAGGGACCTCGTCAACCGTCCAGGAAGCGTTGAAAATCTTGTGTCGGCAGTGCTCGGAGTTAGCCTGCGCGAACATCATCAGTTCGGCGTCCGTCGGATCGCGTCCAAGCTCATCGTAGGCATGTGCCAGATATTCGATTTCACCATCGCTGAGCGCCAGACCCAGAGTCTGGTTGCTGGCAGTCAGCGCAGCTACAGGATCACTGCCCAGCTCGATCTGTGCAAGAGATCCGGGTTCAGGCACCGCGAACCAGTCCGCCAACTGGTCTCGACTCGACAGCACCACCTCCGTCATACGGTCATGCAGGATCTGACGGCTGGCTAAAGAAAGCGACGCCGCCGGAACGCCTGAAACTTCAAACACCCGGCCTCGCTCAATGGTTGCCAAATGGGCAAGGCCGCAGCGCCGGAGAATATCGGCCGCCTTGCTCGCCCAGGGTGTTCGGGTGCCCGGACGCGGGGCAATGATCAGGCAAGGATCCGTAGGAGCGTCATCAACCCACGGCTCGGCATGCAAGAGCTGCCTGAGGCGGTTGAAGTCGTCTGGTTCAATGTCTTCGGCATCGATCAGGAACACATCCCGTGCAGCCAGTTCGATGGCGCGCGCTTCGAGGACACTGACTTGCTCGGCCAGCGCCTGTTGTTGAAAAGACGGCAGCGAATCTGGGCCAAGCAGAAAGATCATGGCGCAATGGGCCGCAGGATCATCGTCGGTTAGGCGTCAGAATGTGTCGCCGCTGGCTTAGTCCGCCCCATTCTTGGCAGCCAAGGCCTGCAAACGCTCGCGCAATTGTTCCGGCGGCACGTAGCCCGGGATGATGTCACCGTCAAAAGTGACCAGTGAAGGCGTGCCGGTCACGCCAAGGCTTTGCCCCAGACGATACTGATCCATCACCGGGTTCTCGCAGGTCGCCGCGCGCGGGGTGCCGCCGGTTTTGGCGACGTCCATGGCGGCCTGACGATCATCGGCACACCAGACTGACACCATCTTGTTGTAGGTCTGAGAGCCTTCGCCGGCCCGCGGGAAAGCCAGGTAATGGATGCGAATGCCCTGATCGAAGTACTCGTCCATTTTTTCGTGCAAGCGGCGGCAGAAACCGCAGTCGGGATCTGTAAAGACGAGTATGTCGTAGTCTGCGTCTTCCTCTCCGAAGGTCACAAAATCATCGGAGTCCAGTTCGGCGAGTTGCTCCTTGCGAACACCGGCCATGGCGGCGTCAGTGATATCAATCTGAGTGTCCAGGTCGATGACGCGTCCCTGAAAAAGATACCGTCCATCGTCACTCATGTAGAGGATCTCGCTATCGATCCTCACTTCCATGATGCCTGGAACTGGCGTCTCGGCAATACTGACCTCCGCCGTGGCAGGTACAAGAGTCGACAGGCGCTCTTCGATTGCCACCGGATCAGCAGCCATAGCGGTAGCCGTCAAAAACAGAACGGCCAGCGCCAGCCCTGTGAGAGAGAAGGTTTTCATGGAAACAACTCCTGAATAAAGATTTTTTGGCGATTGCCTCGACAGGGGTTGGAGTATAGAGCAGCCAACAAGTTTCCTCGCTGCCAATTCACTCCCCACGAGCACGGAACCAACTCTCAGCCACGCGGATGATGCTTGGCGTGCAACGACTTCAATCGGGAACGTGAAACATGGGTATAGATCTGGGTCGTCGCCAGATCGGCATGCCCCAGCAACATCTGGACGGCCCGCAGGTCGGCTCCGTGGTCGAGCAGATGAGTGGCAAATGAATGGCGAAGGCGATGCGGATGGATATCACCCGAGATGCCGCAATCGCGGGCGTGTTTTCGAATCCGCTGCCAGACCGCCTGACGACTCAGCGGCAGACCTCGGCGGGAAACGAAGACTCGTTCAGTCTGGGGTCGACATTCAACCCGCCCCACCTTCAGCCAACGCTCCGCCGACTGCTGAGCCGGTTCGCCAAGCGGCACCAGACGCTCCTTGCCGCCCTTGCCGATGACCCGGACCAGACCGCGGACCAGATTCAGCCGAGCCAGATCCAGCTCCACCAGTTCACTGACCCGCATGCCGGTGGCATAAAGCATTTCCAGAATCGCCTGATCCCGGAGACCCAGCGGCGTGTTGCTATCGGGCTGGGCAAGCAACAAGCGAACTTCTGTTTCGGAAAGCAGATGTGGGAGGCGCTTTACGCCGGCCGGCGCCTGCAGATCAACCATCGGATTTTCTTTCTGGTGTCCATGGCGCACCGCCCAGGCAAAAAACTGTCGCAGACAGGACACCTGTCGAGTCACGCTGCTGACCGCCGCACCTGAACGCAGTCGATGCGACAAAAAACTCATCACGTCTTCCCGCCGGACCGGCAAATCGTTGTTGTCGAGTGCTTGAGCGAACTGGGCAAGGTCCTGCTTGTAGGCTTCCAAGGTCTTTGCGGCCAGACCGCGTTCGGCCCAAATCGAATCAAGAAAAGGATCTATCAGTTGATTGATCGCCACGCCAGCTGTCTCAAAACAAAACGGGGTGGCCCGAAAGCCACCCCGTGAAGCACCATCAGACTGTTCAACGATCAGCGCTTGCCGGTCAGCCGGGCAAAACTGGACTGGGCGGCCGACTCAAGATCGGACATCTTGGCTTTAGCCGTTTCCCGAAAATCGCTGACGGCTTTGCGTCGATGCGACACTTCGTTGGACGCCAGCTCAGTTACCGCAGCCCGCAATTCATCGACTGCCGCAAGCAAACGGGCCATTGATGCTCCCGTTTCGGCGACTGCTTTTTTCTTTCTGCCCTTCTTACGGCGACCCTTTTTCTTGCCGCGCTTCTTCTTGCCTGCCTTCTTTTTGCCGGATTTCTTGCGCGTCGCTTTCTTTTTGCCCGCTTTCTTTTTGCCCGCTTTCTTCTTTGAGGCTTTTTTCTTAGTTGCTTTTTTCTTTGCCGTCTTCTTCTTTGCAGCTTTCTTCTTACCTGATTTTTTCTTGCTGGCCTTTTTCTTCGAAGATTTCTTCTTTTTGGACGCCTTCTTCTTGCTGACCTTCTTGGCCGGCGGCGTTGCCTGTCCGGCAGGCTCGGCAGCCGCGGTTGAACCCTCGTCGGGCGCGGCCTGTTCAAGCTTGATTTCGTCTTGGCTCTGCATCGGTATTGATCTCCCCACGTCGATTATTCATGACAGCGACAACTCAGGCCGAAGAGTAAAGTAGGCGCTTTTCAAAAGCAAATCATGAGCTCACGCATGCAACCCTGCGCACTCCCCCGCCGCCTGGCCGCAATGCTCTACGATGGACTGCTGATCGTCGCGTTATGGATGGCAGCCACAGCTATTGTCGTGCTGATCCGCCAAGCCGAAGTCCAACCGGCCAATCCATTCTTTCAGTTCTATTTGCTGACTGTGGCGTGGCTTTATCTGGCCATTAGCTGGCGAGCGGGTCAGTCTGTCGGCATGCGCGCCTGGCGAATGCGCCTGATCCCGGATACCGGTCCGGTCACATGGCTTCAGACGCTAACCCGATTTCTTGTAGCCATTCTGTCCTGGGCCGCCCTCGGTCTTGGCTTTTTGTGGAGCCTGTTTCACCCGCAAAAATCAAGCTGGCATGATCTGGCATCGCATAGCCGACTGGTTGTGATATCCAAATAAGTCGTCAAGCGCGCCTGAGCGTAACCACGCCAGCAACGCCGATCAAAAGCGATGGCAACAACATGGACAGCCAAAGTGGAACCGGCCACACCATCGCGAGACTTTGACTTAATCGACTCAAGACAAAGAACCCCAATCCGAGGCTGACTCCAATAAACAACCCGGGGCTGCGCCCACCTGAACGGGCACTTCGAAAGACAAACGGCAGCGCCAGCAAAACCATGGCCAGCACATTGAGTGGGAAATAGGCCCGCTGCCAAAACGCCTGCTCATAGGCACTGCTATCCAAGCCATTGCGCGACATGTAGCCATGCATGCGCGCAAGGTCAGACAATGCCAGAAGACGAGGGCGGCTGACGACAGCACTGAACAACTCAGGGCTCAAGCGCGATTCCAGCTCAAGCTGCTCAAGAGTTCCAGTCGATCCGGCTTGGCCAAGATCACGATAGGCCACTTGCTGAAGCAACCACTGCGATCCCAAATGCGTGGCCTGCTCCGCTTCCAGAATCCTGGTCGGCTGCATGTCTTCGCCCATCTGATAGACGAGGACATTGCCAAAGTCCAGCGATTGCTCATTGCGCCAGATCGACTCATCCAGACGGATCATGTAGGGTCCATCACGCAGCCACAAACGACCACCCTTGCCGATATGCAGCTGACCACTCTTTAACTGTTGCCGTTCCGCGCGCGCCTGTGTCTCCAGAGTCGGGATCACCCACTCGGCCAGCGAAAGCATCAACCCGATACAGAGGGCGACCACCAGCAACGCTCGGGTCGCGATCTGGCCGCGGTCAAACCCCGCTGCCCGCATGGCGACCACCTCATTGGAAGAAGCCAGACTACCCAGACCCAGCAAGCTGCCAATCAAAGCCGCAAAGGGGAAAATATCGTAGAGGCGGCGCGGGGTCGTCTGAAGCACGTACCAGATCATTCTGGAAGCCGTGTACTCACCGCCGACCGACCTGGCCTCGCGAATCAGGTCAATCAGCAAATGAATGCCCAGCAGCACCAGCCCGGTCAGAAACATCCCACCCAGAACAGCGCGGGCCACATGCCAGCTCAGACGAGGCGCCATCACCATCGCTGTTGGTGACGAATCCATAGGATGCTGGCGGCGATCAGCAAAGCGGCGTGGATCGGCCAAAGCCCTGGACCGGAATCCGAGTCTGCGCGTTCCATCACAACCAGGCCAGCCTGTATCGCATTGCTGTAAACCAGGTAAAGCGCAATGGCGAGCACCACACTTCCCCAACGACCTTGTCGCGGGGCACGATAAGACAAGGGGATTGCCAACAAGCCGAGAACAACCGCGGCGATCATCGGCGCCAACCGCCACTGCCATTCCCGCCGCTGAGCTGGTGTTTCAGGCCTCAGTAGCTCGGGTAATCTAGCCGACATTTCCTCGTTTTCCCCACTCTCAATGTCAGGTGCCGGCAATCGAATATCGTTGCGGGCGAATCGCATTTCAGACAGTGAGCCAGTCGCCGGATCGGGGCCGTGGCGGATCTGGTAACCATCGAGAAGTGACAAGTAGCGGCTTCCGTCCTGCTCATCCATCCAGACGCGGCCGGAAACCGCGCTGAGCACCTCGGGTTCGGCCGGGTCATCAAGATGAATCAGGACGTTTCGCAGGTCGCCGCTGGCGGCGTCGATCTGCCCGACGTAAACGGTCAACCGGTCGCTGTCAAAGCGCTCGAAACGCCCGGACTGCAGCCCGCCGACCACTGCCTGCCGCGCGGCCTCCACCATCACTACGCCGGTTCGCTCAACTGCAATTGGCGCCAGCCAGCCAGCAACCCAGAGCAAACCTCCGGCCCAGACCACGATCAGCAAAGCCAGCGCCGAAAAGCAGCGGTTAAATCCCATTCCGGCGGCACGGACGATCGTCATCTCGCTTTGTTCGTGTAAACGCCCGAGGGTCAGCAGAATCCCGGTCATCAATGCCAGCGGCCCGATCATCATGATCGCCTCGGGCATCCGCAAGAACAGCACCAGCAAGACGCGACCACCGGGCAATTCACCTTGCGCTGCCTCAGCCAGCAGTTCGGCCAGAAACAGGGCCGAAATAACCCCCAGCAGCACCAGCAGCGTCAGCGCACTGGCTACCAGCGCCTCGCGTAGCAAGTAGCGGTGGAGGATCAACATGGGTGCGGATGAGGTGGGTACAATGCCCGTTTAACTCAATCATCGAGACGTCGCCTTCATGCAGTTTACAACCACTTCAAACGCCCCCGCCGGCGTAGCTACGGATTGTCTGATTCTCGGTCTGGGCGATGGTCGCGAATTCGGCCCCCAAATGAAGGCCGTGGATCAGGCCAGCGACGGCCTGCTCTCTAAGCTCCTGGAGTCCGGCGACCTGCCCACCAAGGCCGGCAAGACCGTGCTGCTCCATTCCGTACCCGGAGTCGCCGCCAAGCGGGTTCTCGTTGCCGGCATGGGCAAGGCTGAAAAGCTGGATCGGGCCGCGTTTTACAACGCCGTGCGCGCAACTGGCAAAGCATTGCGCCAGTCGCGCGCGACCAGCGCCCATTGCTTGCTCGGTGAAGTCGCGGTCAAGGACTGCGACGCTGCAACCCAAACGCGGCTTGCCGCACTGGGGCTGGCCCACGGCGACTACATTTACAGCGCAACTAAAAAACCGGGCGCCGATGCCGCACCGCCGACCGAGACCGTCAGCTTTCCGGCTGACTCAGACAATGCGGCGCAACTGACCATCGCCGAAAGCCTGTACGCGGGAATCCAGCAGTGCCGTGACCTGTGCGACCTGCCGCCGAATATCTGCAACCCCGGATACCTCGCCGAGACCGCAAAGAAAATGGCTGCCAGACATGAAGGCCTGAGCGTCCAGATTCTTGACGAGGAACAGATGACGGAGCTTGGCATGAACAGCCTTCTCGCAGTCGGCCAGGGCAGCGCCAATCCGTCCTACCTGATTCACCTGAGCTGGCGCGGCGGGGCAGACGGGCAACAGCCGGTCGCCATGGTCGGCAAAGGCATCACATTCGACACCGGCGGAATCTCGCTAAAACCTCGGGATCTGATGGAGCAGATGAAGTTCGACATGGGCGGAGCAGCTTCAGTGCTCGGTGCCATGGAAGCGATCGCGACCCTGAAGCTGCCCCTGAATGTCGACGGCGTTGTCGCTGCCGTTGAAAACATGCCCGACGGCAATGCCTACCGCCCGGGTGATGTGATTACGACCATGTCGGGCAAAACAGTAGAGGTCCACAACACCGATGCCGAGGGTCGCATGATCCTTGCCGATGCCTTGACCTGGACCGGGCAATACGTCAAGCCCGAGACCATGGTCGATCTGGCCACACTGACCGGCGCCTGCGTGGTTGCCCTGGGCCATCACGCCAGCGGCATCATGACCAACGACGATGGCCTGGCCGATGAACTGCTGAACGCCGGATCAAAGTCAGCCGACCGCGGCTGGCGACTGCCGCTTTGGGACGATTATCAGGAACAGATCGACACCCCGTTTGCTGACATGAAAAACATCGGCGGCATGCCGGCCGGCAGCATCACTGCAGGCTGCTTCCTGTCGCGGTTTACTGAAGGCCAGCGCTGGGCCCATATCGATATTGCTGGATCGGCCTGGCAGTGGGGCAAACCGGAAAGCGCGACGGGCCGACCGGTCGGCCTGCTGGTGGAATGGCTGGTAGACCGGGCCGGTGGGTGGGAACACATCCGCGGCTAAAGCGTTTCAGGCCGGCCAAGCACGATGCGCGTCGATTTTTATGAGATGGGCGGCCGGTATACCGATCCGCTCCTTGTAGCCGGGGTTCTGGTCGGCAGGGCATGGCCGAAGTCTTCTCCGATCGCTGTTACAGGAAGTCCAGCGCAGCTGGAGCTGCTCGACGAGCGCTTGTGGTCCGAGCCTAACGGCCGATTCTTGCCGCACGCGATCGATGACGATACGGCACCGATCCGGCTAAGCGAGTCGCCGCCGGATCAGGCTGCGGTTCTGATCAATCTGGACCCGACCGGCCCGCTGCCTTCGGGACAGTACGAACGGATTCTGGAAATTGTGCCGCCCGAAGAATCTCTCAAGCAGAAGCTGCGCGAACGTTGGGTAGCCTGGAAGCAGACCGGCGCCGAGCTTCACCATCATGTCCTCAAATAGCCATAAGGCTCAAACCCGCATGGACAAGACCTATAACCCGCACGAACTCGAGGAGCGCTGGTATCAGCGTTGGGAAGACAGCGGCTGCTTCAAGCCATCCGGCCAGGGCGAGCCCTACTGCATCCTGCTGCCTCCACCGAACGTGACCGGCACGCTACATATGGGCCATGCCTTCCAGCACACGCTGATGGATGCGCTGATTCGCTACCAGCGGATGCGCGGGCGCGACACGCTCTGGCAGGTTGGCGTGGACCACGCCGGTATCGCAACCGAAATGGTGGTTACCCGGCAGATTGAGGCCGAAGGCGGTAAGCGGGATGACTACAGGCGCGATGAATTCATTGATCGGGTGTGGGCCTGGAAACATGAGTCCGGTTCCACGATTACCCGGCAGATGCGCCGGCTTGGGGCCTCGGCAGACTGGTCCCGAGAGCGTTTTACGATGGACCCCGACTTGTCTGAGGCCGTCACCGAAACCTTTGTTCGGCTGCACGAAGAAGGGCTGATTTACCGAGGCCCCCGACTGGTCAACTGGGATCCGGTGCTGCAGACCGCTATCTCCGATCTGGAAGTGGTCAACACCGACGAGCAGGGCAAGATCTGGTCTATCCGCTATCCGCGCACCGATGGTCGCGGCGATGTGGTGGTCGCCACAACCCGTCCGGAAACCCTGCTGGGCGATGTCTGCGTCGCTGTCCACCCGGAAGACGCGCGCTACCGCGACCTGGTCGGTCAAACCGTGCAGTTGCCGCTGACCGGTCGGGAAATTCCGGTGATCGCCGATGACTACGTCGATCAGGAGTTCGGGACCGGCTGCGTCAAGATCACGCCCGCGCATGATTTCAACGACTGGGAAGTCGGCGCTCGTCATGGCTTCGAGCCGATCAATATCTTCACGCCGACGGCTGCGATCAACGATCAGGCGCCGGCTCGCTACCGCGGCATGGACCGTTTCGAGGCGCGGAAGCAAATCATTGAAGACCTGAAAGTCGAGGGCCTGCTGATCGAAGAAAAGCCCCACGCCATGGTCGTGCCGCGCGGCGATCGTTCGGGCCAGATCATCGAGCCTTATCTCACTGACCAGTGGTTCGTGAAGATGGATCACCTCGGCCAGTTGGGCCTGGATCTGGTCGAGTCGGGTCAGGTCGAGTTCGTGCCCGGCAACTGGATCAATACCTACCGGCACTGGATGGAGAACCTTCAGGACTGGTGCATCAGCCGCCAGCTCTGGTGGGGTCACCGGATCCCGGCCTGGTATGACGACCAGGGCCAGATCTATGTGGGCCGCAACGAAGACGAGGTCCGGGAACGCCATCAGCTGGATGGGTCCGTCGCGTTGCGACAGGATAACGACGTGCTCGAAACCTGGTTTTCATCGGCGCTGTGGGCACACTCCACGCTGGGCTGGCCCGATCCCGGACGCATGGCCAGCGAAGGCTTTGATCGCTACCTGCCCAGCTCGGTCCTGATCACCGGCTTCGACATAATCTTCTTCTGGGTCGCCCGAATGATCATGATGACCGGTCATTTCACGGGCAAGGTGCCGTTTGAGCAGGTCTACATCACCGGCCTGATCCGCGACAGCCACGGTCAGAAGATGTCGAAGTCAAAAGGCAATGTCCTTGACCCGCTGGATCTGATCGACGGCATTGCCCTGGAGCCGCTGGTGGAAAAACGAACCAGCGCGATGATGCAGCCGCATCTGGCCAAACGGATCGAGAAAGCAACCCGCGAAGAGTTCCCCGACGGCATCCCAGCCTTCGGCGCAGACGCGCTGCGCTTTACCTTCACCGCACTGGCGGGGCACGGGCGCGACATTAAATTTGATCTGGCCCGCTGCGAGGGCTACCGGAACTTCTTAAACAAGCTCTGGAATGCGTCGCGCTTTACCCTGATGAACGTCGGTGAGGAAGCACTGCCGGTGCCGGACACCACCCAGCTGGACACCCTGTCTCGCTGGATTCTGTCGCGTTTGAGCAGAACCATTACCGACGTCGATCAGGCGCTGGCTGACTACCGGTTCGATCTGGCTGCACGGGCACTGTATGAGTTTGTCTGGAACGAGTTCTGCGATTGGTACCTGGAGTTGTCAAAGCCCGCACTCTATGAGGAAGCCGCCGAGGCCAATCCGGTCACTGCGCTGGCAACACGCCACACGCTGGCAAAGGTCCTCGAGACCACATTGCGGCTACTACATCCTTTCGTGCCATTCGTGACCGAAGAAATCTGGCAGCGCGTCCGGGTTCCGGCCGGAGTCGATGGAGATAGCATCAGCCAGATGGCGTGGCCAAGCGCTGAAGATATCGACGCGTCGGCAGAGGCCGATGCCGAATGGTTGAAGGCGGTGATTTCCGCGATTCGGTCAGCCCGAACGGAACTTAACCTGGCCCCCGGAAAGCCAATGCCCCTGCTGGTTCAGGCGGGCAGCGGGGAAGACCATGCCCGGCTTAAGCGATTCGGGGAACTCATTCGCAAGCTGGCTCGACTAGAGCGCATAGAACCGGTCGCCGCTGACTTCGACAGCGCGGCGTGCGCAACAGCGCTGGCCGGAGAATTGCGATTGCTGATCCCCTTGGCCGGTCTGGTCGATGTGGGCGAAGAACTGGCCCGACTGAACAAGCAGCTGGAGCGTGAACAAAGGGGGCTCGATCAGGTGACGAAGAAACTGGCCAACGAACGCTTTGTCGCCAATGCGCCGGCCGAGGTCGTCGAGCGCGAGCGTCAGCGCCTCGATGAGCATCGGGCCACGGTTGCTGAGCTGGAAAAACAAATCGAGCGTTTGAAGTCGCTATAGCGGCCGGCGATCAGTACTTTCATCAGATCCATGCCATCAAAAAGGCCGTGACCCCCGTAGAGGGAGCCACGGCCTTCGACTTTCTCGCGTTCAGCTTCAGCCAGGTTTAGAAGTTATAGACCACCCGACCGTAGACGAAACGTCCGGAACGCCCGAACGGCGAGTAGTTGGAGAACGGCGTGTTGCCGGTGGTGTTGTTCCGGATGGGTGAGGCATCCGGGTACTCGTCCAACAGGTTCTCCGCGCCGATCGCCAACTGGAGCTGCTCGCTCAGGTCAAGGCGACCCTCGATATCAAACAGTACCTTGGACGTCAGGTTGATATCAAACGTCGGGTTGTTTGACGGCGACAGGACGCGTCCGTAATGCCGCGCCCGCAGGGTGGCGCCCCAACGATCCATGGTCCAGTTCGTGTTGAAGGTGAACTTGGTCCGCGGGTTGCCGCTCTCAAAGGTCAGAACGTTGGCCCGGTTGAACAGGATAGGCGAAGGATCCAGGGCCTCCAGCGGAACGGTGGAAGGGACTTTCTGGACATCGGTCTTGTTGTAATTGCCCGCCAGCACGAAGTCGAACACGCCTGCCGACTCTGTAGCCGTCGACCAACTCAAGACCGCATCCAGGCCCCGCGTGCGCGTGTCCACACCATTGATGAAGAAGCGTCCTCCGCCAATTCCGATAAAGCCCTGCTCCTCAAGGAACGCTCGGACATTGGCTTGAGTCAGGTTTTCCGACAGCACGATGCGGTCATCCACCTCGATCTGGTAGGCGTCCAGGGTCAGGGTTGCCTGGCCCAGACCAATCACTGCTCCGAGCGAGAAGTTGACCGATTCCTCCGAATCCAGCGCGGATGAGCCTAAAGCCAGAGCCACCGGATCCTCGGCGGGGAAGGTCGTGATGTCGAACGGCACGCCATTGATGAAGTTGGTCGACGTCGCGGTGAAGAACTGCTGCTGCAGAGACGGTGCGCGGAAACCATTCTGGATCGAACCCCTCAGGGCAAAGCTGTCGGTGAAGTCGTAGCGAAGGGCTGCCTTACCCGAGATGTTGCTGCCGAAGTCCGAATAATCCTCCAGACGCACGGCCGCCGAACCGAGAAGCTTCTCCGTCAGCTCCGCTTCGAAATCGATATAGGCACCGATCGCTGTACGGTCTTCGCTGACCTCGTTTTCCGGACGGAAGCCCGGGAAGACCTGCGAGCCGGATGCGGCTGGCGCGCCACTGGGAAGCAGGCGACCGCCATTTCGCCAGGAATCCGGCTCTCCGGCTTTGATGTCGTAGCTTTCGGTGCGCGCCTCAACACCGACGGCGATATTCAGCGGCGAGTGGAAGGCACCCACATCCACCGACCGCACCGCCGAGGCGTTGAAGACCAGCTGTTCATAGTCGTACCCGCCAGCGTCGAACACGGTCTTGCTGCTGGGGCCGATGGAGGCGTTCAGGGTGTTCTGAATGGTGAATGCGACCTCGTTCATGCCGTAGACCAGCGAGGTGTCGAAATCCCAG
The DNA here is from genome assembly GCA_036351735.1 of Wenzhouxiangella sp. Lineage (GTDB taxonomy): Bacteria > Pseudomonadota > Gammaproteobacteria > Xanthomonadales > Wenzhouxiangellaceae > Wenzhouxiangella. Next base: position 14,933 of record JAZBPR010000026.1, read on the forward strand.
TTACCCATCGGCGCGGTGTAGCCAAAGGCAGCACTAAAGTCATCGACCTCGGGGTTGATCTGCGGCAAAAATCCGTCTGGATAGATTTCTATGACGTTACGCCCGTCCAGTGCGCGCCGATAAAAGCCGGCCGACAGCGCGTCGCGGTTCATGTAGCTCGCCCAGCCGTAAAAGCGTCCGCCGTTGTCCAGATCAATACCCATGTTGGCAAACAGGGTGAGTTGCTCAATCTCAGGCTCGCCGTACCAGGCGTTGAAACGATCGAAGGTCTGCTCGCGCGGATCAAACTCTCCGTCAACCAGCGGGTACTGCTGACGGTAGTCCCAGCCACTG